>CAMDCA010000060.1 GCA_945889645.1 Rhizobium sp. Q54 | reverse complement strand
GATCAGGCGCGGCTTTAGGACCAGGGCGCGGGCGATCGAGATGCGCTGGCGCTGGCCGCCGGAGAACTCATGCGGGTAGCGGTCCATGCTGGCCGGATCCAGTCCGACCTCGCGCAACGCATCCGCGACCACGGCGCGGCGCTGGTCGTACGACATCTCTTTGTGGTGGACGACCAGGCCTTCCTCGACGATCTGGCACACCGACAGGCGCGGACTCAGCGAGCCATACGGGTCCTGGAAGACGATCTGCATTTCCTTGCGCAGCGGCCGCAGTTCGTTGAACGACAGCCCCTGCAGCTGGCGGCCGGAAAATTCGATCGAGCCTTGCGAGCGCAGCAGGCGCAGCACCGCCAGGCCAAACGTCGTCTTGCCGCTGCCGCTCTCGCCCACCACGCCCAGGGTGTGGCCGGCGCGTAGCGCCATGCTGACGCCGTCCACGGCGCGCACGTAATCGATGGTGCGGCCAAAGAATCCGCCCTTGCGCGGGAAGTGCACCTTCAGGTCGCGGGTCGCCAGGATCAGCGGCGTGTTGTCGGGCGGCATGTCGCGGCGCGGCTTGGGCTCGGATGCCAGCAGCATGCGCGTGTACTCGTGGCGCGGGTTCTTGAACAGGGAGGCGGTTTCGCCTTCCTCGACGAACTTGCCCTGGTGCATCACGTAGGTGCGGTTGGCCAGCTTGCGCACGATGCCGAGCTCATGGGTGATGAACAGGATCGCCATCCCCATGCGCTGCTGCAGCTCCTGCAGCAGCTTCAGGATCTGCGCCTGGATGGTGACGTCCACCGCCGTGGTCGGCTCGTCGGCGATCAGCAAGTCAGGTTCGTTGGCCAGCGCCATGGCGATCATGACGCGCTGGCGCTGGCCGCCTGACAGCGTGTGCGGGAACGAGTTGAGCCGCTTCTCCGGCTCCTTGATGCCCACCATGGTCAGCAGCTCCAGCACGCGGATCCGCGCCGCCGCCTTGGACAGGCCGCGGTGCAGGAATAGCGTCTCGGCGATCTGGCGCTCCACCGTGTGCAGCGGGTTCAGCGACGTCATCGGCTCCTGGAAGATCATGGCGATCTTGTCGCCGCGGATCTTCTGCAGCCGCTTGTCCGGTGCACCGATCAGTTCCTCGCCGTTCAGCTTGATCGACCCGCTCGGGTGGAATGCCTTGGGGTAGGGCAGCAGTTGCAGCACCGACAGTGCCGTCACAGACTTGCCCGAGCCCGACTCGCCCACCACGGCGACCGTCTCGCCCTTGTCGATGTAGAACGACACGCCGCGCACCGCTTCGACCGTGCGCGCGCCGACGTGGAACGACACCGACAGGTCCTTGATGTCGAGCAGGTGTTGGCCGTCCGGCCGGCCGGCGGCGCCGCCGCGCGGAAAATCCACGATGACGCTCATGCTTGATTCTTGCGCGGATCGAAGGCGTCGCGCACGCCCTCACCGATGAACACCAGCAGGATCAGCAGGATCCCCAGGGTGAAGAACGCGGTGAAGCCAAGCCACGGCGCGTGCAGGTTGTTGCGTGCTTGCAGCGTCAGCTCCCCCAACGAGGGCGAACCCACTGGGAGTCCGTAGCCGATGAAGTCGAGGCTGGACAGCAGCGTCACCGAGCCGGCGAGGGTGAACGGCACGAAGGTCATCACCGCGACCATGGCGTTCGGCAGCACGTGCTTGAACATGACTCCCCAGTCGGACAGGCCGAGCGCGCGTGCGGCGCGCACATAGTCGAAGTTACGGGCGCGGATGAACTCGGCGCGCACCAGGCCGACCAGTCCCATCCAGCTCCACAACAGGAAGATGCCGAGCAGGACCCAGAACGTCGGCGTGATGACGGCGGCAACGATGATGATGACGTACAGCTGCGGCACGCTGCCCCACACCTCCATGAAGCGCTGGAAGTACAGGTCGAAGCGGCCGCCCCAGTACCCTTGGGTGGCGCCGGCGACGATGCCGATGATCGACGAGAAGATCACCACCGAGAAGCCGAACAGGATCGAAATGCGGATGCCGTAGACCACGCGCGCCACCACGTCGCGCGCCTGGTCGTCGGTGCCGAGCAGGTTCTCCCGCGACGGTGGCGCGGGCGCCGTGCGGCGCAGGTCGTAGTTGATGGTGCGGTAGTCGTAGCGCACCGGCGGCCACAGCATCCAACCCTTCTCCTGGATCAGCTCGATCACCGCCGGGTCGCGGTACTCGGCCTCGGCCGGGAAGAATCCGCCGAACGTCGTCTCCGGGTACGACACGAACACCGGCACGTAGAACGCGCCGTCGTAGCGCACCAGCAGCGGCTTGTCGTTGCACAGGAACTCGGCGAACAGGCTGAGGAAGAAGATCGCCACAAAAATCCACAGCGACCAGAAGGCGCGGCCGTTCTTGCGGAACACGTCCAGGCGCCGCCGCGTGATCGGCGTGGTGCGCATGCCCAGGAACCGGTCGCGCAGATCGGCCGGGGGCGGCACGGGCGGCACCGGTGGCTCGACGACAGATGTGCGGGCGGTGACGCTCACGGGCTAGTCGACCTCGACCTTGTCGAAATGAATGCGCGGGTCGATCCAGGCGTAGCTGATGTCGCGCGCGATGCCCATCAACAGCGCAATCCACGTGCCGATGTAGAGCGACCCGAACATCAGCGGGTAGTCGCGCCGGATGGTGGCGTCATAGAACAGCCGCCCCAGGCCATCGAGCGAGAAGATAATCTCGATCAGCAGCACGCCGGCAAAGAACACCGACAGGAACGCGGCCGGAAAGCCGGCGATGATCAGCAGCATGGCGTTGCGGAACACGTGGCCGTACAGCACGCGCGATTCGGTCAGGCCCTTGGCGCGCGCCGTGATGACGTACTGCTTGTTGATCTCTTCCAGGAACAGATTCTTGGTGAAGAACGTCAGGGTGGCGAAGCCGCCGACCACCATCGCGCCCACCGGCAGCGCCATGTGCCAGGCGTAGTCGAGGATCCTCATGCCCCACGACAGTTCCTCCCAATTGTTCGACACCAGGCCGCGAATCGGGAACCAGTGGAAATAGCTGCCTCCCGCGAACACCACGATCAGCAGGATGGCGAACAGGAAGTCCGGGATGGCATAGCCGATCAGCACGATGGTCGACGACCCGGTGTCGAATCGCGTTCCATCGCGCACCGCCTTGGCGATGCCGAGCGGGATGCAGATCAGGTAGATGATGATCGTCGTCCACAGACCGAGCGAGATCGACACCGGCAGCTTGTCGATGATGACCTCGATGACGTTCTGGTCGCGGAAATAGCTGTCGCCGAAGCGGAACAGCAGGAAGTCTTTCATCGTCAGGAAGAAGCGTTCGACGATCGGCTTATCGAAGCCGTACTGCTTCTCCAGTTCCTTGATCTGTTCCGCGCTGACGCCGCGGGCGCCGCGATAGGGTGACTGCTCCTGGTTGGTGGCCTGTTGGCCCGCGCCGCCACCGCCTTGCTGCAGCTGGCCGGGCGCCGGGCGGATCTCGCCGGCGCCGCCGGTGAAGCGCGCCGTCGGATCGGTGCCGAAGCCGCGCATCTCCGAGATGGCCTGCTGGACCGGCCCGCCGGGGGCGAGCTGGATGACGAAGAAGTTGATGACCATGATCCCGAACAGCGTCGGGATCATCAACAGCAGGCGCCGGCCGAGGTAGGCCCACATGGCTAGCGGGCCCGCATACGGGGCGCGGGTGTTGCAAGCCTGGGCGCGGTCATGGACGCCTCCGGGCGCCCGGTCCTCGACTCAGCGTCCCAGCGTCGCCTTGGCCGTTTCGACGCGACGCGCTTTTTCCGCGTCGTACCACCAACCCAGCCCGACGCCGTACTTGGACAAGGTGGCCGGCTGGCCGAACTTGTCCCAATAGGCGACGCGGTAGTTGCCGGCGGTGAATTCCGGCACGACGTAGAACTCCCACTGCAGGACGCGGTCGAGCGCCTTGGTGGTGGCGACCAGCGTCGCCTTGTCCGGCGCCGAGATGATCTTGTCGATCAAGATCTCGATCACCGGATGGCAGATGCCGGCGGCATTGTCGGCGCCTTCCATCTTGGCGGCCTCGCAGCCCCACATCTGGCGCTGCTCGTTGCCCGGATAGGTCGATTGGCCGACCAGGTGCACAGTGATGTCGAAGTCATAGGTGTTGAAGCGCTGGGTGTACTGCGACGCGTCCACGGTGCGCAGCGACGCGGTGACGCCCAGGCGCTCCAGGTTCTGCACCATCGGCGCGATGATGCGCTCCTGATCCGGTGCATCGAGCAGGAACTCGATGACCATCGGCTCGCCCGCCGCATTCGACAGCTTGCCGTTCTTCACGGTGTAGCCGCCTTCGGTGAACAGCTGCTGCGCCCGCATCAGTTGGGCGCGGTTGTTGCCGGTGCCGTCGGTCTTCGGCGGATTGTATTCGGTGGTGAACACTTCCGCCGGCAGTTGGGCGCGGAACGGCTCAAGAATCGCCAACTCCTGTCCGGTCGGCGTGCCGTTCGCCGCGTACTCCTGGTTCTCCCAGAAGCTGCGCAGGCGCTTGTACTGGCCGAAGAACAGCGTGTTGTTGCTCCACTCGAAGTCGAACACGTACTGCAAGGCTTCGCGCACCTTGCGATCCTGGAACTTCGCCTTGCGCGTGTTGATGAACAGCCCCTGCATGTAGGTGGGGTTGTTGTTGGGCGGCGTGGCGCGCACGATCAGGTTGCGCTGCAGCGCCGGGCTGTCATAGCCGGTGGCCCAGCGCAGGGCCGAATTCTCCGAACGGAAGTCGTACTCGCCGGCCTTGAACGCCTCAAGCGCGACCTGCAGGTCGGCATAGAAATCGACCCGCAGGGTGTCGAAGTTGTTGAGGCCGAGCGCGGACGGCAGGTTGGCGCCCCAATAATTGGGCACGCGCTCCAGCACGTATCCGTTCGGCGCGTTCAATGACTTCAGGCGGTACGGCCCGGACGACATCCACGGCTCCAGCGTCGTCGCCGTGAAGTCGCGCTTCTCCCACACCGCCTTGGACAGAATGGGAAGCTGGCCGCTGATGTAGGGCAGCTCCTTGTTGATCTCGCCGCCGGTGTCGAAGGTGATCTTCACCTCGCGGTCCGACACCTTCTCGGCGCGGGCGAGGTTCTTGAAGTACTGCTTGTACTGGGGCGCGCCCTCGGTCTTCAGCTTGTTGAGCGAGAAGATGACGTCGTCCGGTGTGATCGGCGTGCCGTCCCACCACTTCGCTTCGGCGCGCAGCTTGTAGATCACCCACGTCGCGTCGTCGGGGACTTCGACCGTTTCGGCCAGCAGGCCGTACTGCATCGACAGCTCGTCGGCATTGGTCGTCATCAGCGTCTCGGCGGCGATCGCCGCCGAGGGACGCCCCTTGCCGTTGTACGGGTTCAGGCTGTCGAAGGTGCCGATGCCGGCACTGCGGAACTCGCCGCCCTTGGGCGCGTTCGGGTTGACGTAATTCCAGTTCTTGAAGCCTTCCGGATAGAGCGGCTCCGCTTCGGTCGAATAGGCGTAATAGACCTTGCCGCCGTGGGCGCCGGGCTTTCCGTCGAGGGCGAGTGCAGGCGCACTGATGACAATCGCGGCGAACGCGGCGACTTGAGCGATTCTACGCATGGTCTTCGATCCCTCCCGGCCCGCCGCGATTGGCTCGCGACCTTGATTGTCTTGAATAGTGCTTCAACCGGACTTGGCGAAGCAAGAAGGTTAACGGCGCAGGCGCACCAAGGCAGCGGCATGCAGGGTAGTGCTGGCGGCCGCCAGAACGTTGCTTTTCCGGCTCCAGTCCAAGGGCGCGCCGTCCCAGTCGGTGATCACGCCTCCGGCACCGCGTACCACAGGAATAGCGGCGCAGAAGTCGTGCGGCTCCATCGCCGCCTCGACCACCACGTCGCACCAGCCGCCGGCCAACAAGCCAAAAGCATATCCGTCGGCGCTGTAGTGGCGCTGTCCGGCGGCGTCGATCAGCCGCCGCAGCGCATCGCGCTCCGGCTGCGACGCCCAGGTCGGGTGGCCCTCATAGACCGGCCCCGTCGTGTACAGCGCCGCATCGTCCAGGCCGACGCCGCTGCGCACCCGCGCCGGCTGTCCGTTCAGTGTCGTGTCCACGCCCACACCGCCCAGCCAGCGCTCGCGCGTGATCGGCTGGTCGATGACGCCCAGCACCGCTTCGCCGCGGTGCACCAATCCAATCAGCGTCGTGAACAGCGGCTTGCCGGTGATGAACGAACGCGTGCCGTCGATCGGGTCCAGCACCCACACGTATTCTGCGTCCAGGCGGATGGAGCCCAGCTCCTCGCCGCGCACGCCGTGTTTGGGAAATCGCTTCTCGATGGCGCCGCGCAGCGCCGCCTCGGTCTCGCGGTCGGCCGCCGTCACCGGCGACAGGTCACTCTTAGATTCCACCGCCAAGCCGCGGCGGAAATGCCGGCGCAGCACGACGCCGGCCGTGTCGGCCAGCAGTCCGGCAAATCCCACCAGTTCCTGCGTCACCGGCATCGGCAAATCCCCTTCGCGTCGCGCCGCATGCGTCGCGCCGACTTGCTTACGGCAGCGGCAGCGGGCTGGTGGACAGCGAGCGCAGGTGCCCGATCAGGTTGGCGCGGTCGGTGGCGCTTGCGATGCCGGCGAACGCCATGCGCGTGCCCGGCGTGTGCTTGGCCGGCGCGGTCAGGAACGCGTCCAGCTCGGCATACGTCCAGTTGCCCGGCGCAACCTTCATCGCCTCCGAATACATAAATCCGGCCACGTTGCCCTTGTCGCGCCCCACGACGTTCCACAGGTTGGGACCGACGCGGTTGGCGCCGCCGTTGTCGAACGTGTGGCAGGTCTGGCAGCGCACTCGCAGCGTCAGTCCGGCCGCGGCATTCGCCGCCGCCAGGCGCGGCCCGATGTCGCCGGCCGCTGCCGCTACCGGGACCGCCGGTGCCGGCGCCGCCGCAACAGCCGCCGGTGCGTCGGCCGCCAGAGGCGGAGCAGGCGCCGGAGTAGGAGCAGGCGCCGCGGCCATCGTGTCGGCCGGTGCCAGTGCCGGCGCGACCAATGCCGGAGCAGGTGCGGGAGCAGGAGCAGGGGCCGCCGCAACCGCGGCCGGCGCGGGGGCCGTTGCCGGTGCCGGCGCGGGCGTTGCCTTTGGCGCCGCGGTTGCCGGCCGCTCGGCCACGATCTCATGCACTTCGCTGCCGCTGAAGACGGCGCTGGAAATGGCGGCGATTGCGACGACCACGACGACTGCGCCCAGGATGGCGGCGCCGTACTTCAACAACGCATTCATGCGGGTTCCCGTTGGTTGCGGTGGACGTAAGACCGTCAAGCTCGCGGCAGACTTGCCACGCGGCCCCGGCGCGCGCAAGCGCGCCCCTTCGCGGCGGCTCCGCGGCGCAAGCGGCGCGCCCCCGCGGTACCGGATGCCTACTCGCCGCTATGTCGTTGCCCTATACCAGCGTCCCAGGGGGTCCCGATCCGGCAATGCGCGAACCCGCCAAAGGCAAGACCATCGTTCTGATCCCGGCGCGGCTCAAAGCCACGCGCCTTCCGGGCAAGCCGCTCGCCGACATCCACGGCGCGCCGATGATCGTCCACGTCTGGCGCCGCGCCGTGGCGGCCGGTCTCGGCCCGGTGGTGGTGGCGTGCGAGGACCAGGCCATTGCCGACGCCGTGCGCGCCGCCGGCGGCACCGCCGAGTTGACCGGCGCCCAGCACCGCTCCGGCTCCGACCGCATCTTCGAGGCTCTGCAGCGCCTCGATCCCGCCGGCACCTATTCTGTGGTCGTCAACCTGCAGGGCGACTTGCCCAACATCGAGCCCGAGGTGATCGCGGCGGTGGTCGAGCCGCTCCACAATCCCAGCGTGAAGATCGGCACCATCGTGCGCCGGCTCGAAGAGGGCGAGCTTGCCGCCCACAGCGTCGTCAAGGCGCACGCCCGCTTCAAGACCGAGGAGCGGGTCGCCGTCGCCACCGGGTTCACGCGCGACGACCACAACTGCAACCATCATTGCTGGCACCATATCGGCATCTACGCCTACCGCCGCGCCGCGCTGGAGCGCTTCGTCCACCTGAAGCCGTCCGCCAACGAACAGAAGCACTCGCTGGAACAGTTGCGTGCAATGGACGACGGCATGGTGATCGGAGTGCGCCGCGTTGACACCGATTCCTTCGGTGTCGATACTCCCGCCGACCTTGAGCGCGCGCGTGCCGTGCTCGCCCCCCCAACGCGGCACATCGCGCGGCCCATCACGCGGCACATGAAGCCCAAGCGCGGCATATCAGGCAGCAGATGAAGAACGTCATCGCATTCCAGGGCGAGCCCGGCGCCTATTCGCACCTCGCGTGCCGCGCCGCGTATCCGAAGATGACCGCGCTGCCGTGCCAGACGTTTGAGGCGGCGTTCGCCGCGGTCACCGGGTCAAAGGCCGCGTTCGCCATGATCCCGATCGAGAACTCGGTCGCCGGCCGTGTCGCCGATATCCACCACCTGATGCCGGACAGCGGCCTGTTCATCGTCGCCGAACACTTCCAGCCGGTGCAGCACTGCCTCTTGGGGCCCAAGGGCGCGACGCTGAAATCCGTGCGCTACGTCCACAGCCACGTCCAGGCGCTCGACCAGAACCGCGCGCTCATCAAGGAACTCGGCCTCAAGGCCATCGTTGACGTGGATACCGCCGGCGCTGCGCGCATGATCGCCGAGAAGAACGACCCGGCCCACGCCGCCATTGCCTCGTCGCTCGCCGCCGAGTTGAACGGCCTGAAGATCCTGCGCCCGGCGTCCAGCACCGTGACGCGCTTCGTCCTGCTGGCGAAGAAGATGAAGAAGCCGCCGGTGGCAAAGAAGCCCGGCGACCTCACGCTGACGACCTTCGTGTTCCAGGTGCGCAACGTCCCCGCCGCGCTCTACAAGGCGCTCGGCGGCTTCGCGACGAACGGCGTCAACCTGGTGAAGCTGGAAAGCTACATGGTCAACGGCAGCTTCGCCGCGACCCAGTTCTATACCGACATCGAAGGCCACCCCGACTCGCCGTCCGTGCGCAACGCCTTCGAGGAACTCTCGTTCTACACCGCCTCGATGAAAGTCCTCGGCGTCTACCCCGCCCACCCCTTCCGCATCGCCAGCAAAACCTAGCGACCCGTCCCAAGGAAGAATCCCCCAAACAAAATCCCCCTCCCCCGTCGCGCCGAAGGCGCGCGTCCCGCGCGACGTGGGGGAGGGAGGGGTGGGGGTAGGTGTGAGGTACTCCCCATTCGTGGGACAGTTTTTGGGATGATCTAAGCTACAGTTTGTGGTCTGCCCTGTCGAAAGTGGTCCAAGTCCAGAGTTAGGATTGGCCCGCTTTTGAATGGAGAAAGGCATGCCGCGTCAGAGATTTACGGCCGAGCAGATCATCGGGAAGCTGCGTGAGGTTGAAGTTCTGGTGGCGAAGGGCGCGTCGGTGGCCGACGCCAGCCGGCAGATCGGCGTTGCGGAGCAGACGCTGTATTGGTGGCGGAAGGAGTACGGCGGGATGCGGGTTGATCAGGCCCGCCGGATGAAGGACCTGGAGGTGGAGAACGTCCGGCTGAAGAAGCTGGTCGCCGATCTCAGCCTGGACAAACGGCGGTTGCGGCCGCCTGACGACATTCTATACCCAGCCTGATTGCATCGTTCGCTCACCAACGTGACAATGCCATCTGGCTCGTGGTGAGCGCGGGCACGGCGCACAGCTAGCGCACCGCCCCCGCTGCCGCCCTTGACCAAAGCCGCCGCGAGGGTCTGCAATGGAGATATGCGCATTCAGCTTGGACTTTGGCTTGCCGGCTCTCTGCTTTTCGCCGCGGCGCACGTCGCCGTCGCCGACGATTTCGAGGACGGCTTGCGCTCGTACATCCGTAGCGACTTCACCAAGGCCTACGAGCTTCTGTCTCCGCTGGCTGAGCAGGGCAACGCGCGTGCCCAATCGATCCTCGCGACCATGTACCGGTTTGGTGAAGGCGTCGCAGTCGATGCCGAGAAGGCCGCGTTCCTGATGCGGCAGGCAAGCCTGCAGGGCAGCGTCGCTGCTCAGTACAATCTTGCACAGTTATACCTTACCGGATTCGGCGTCGAGCAGAGCATCGTCCACGCCATGATGTGGCTGACGATTGCGCTCGACGAAATCGGCTACGAGGAATTCGTGCGCGACTCCGGCGCCAGCGTCCGCCAACCCATCACCGAATTCCGCCAGAGCGTGGTGTCGCAAGTCAACTTCCTGGATCTCGCCCGCGCCCTCGACATGGCCGCCACCTGCCGCCAGTCGAAGTACCAGGACTGCGAGTAGCCGCCCCCAACCCTTTCCCTGCAGGGGGAGGGCAACAACCCAACTAACCCTCTCCCTGCAGGGAGAGAACAGGGTGAGGGGGTGACACGCATCCGCGCTGCGTCGGTGCTGACCGCCCTACTTCCGCGCCGCCTGAATATCCACCGGCAGCGAGATCGGTGGGCGTAGTCCGCATGTTTGACGCGATCCGTCGAAGAGCTAGGCCCACACGACTCAACCTTTGAAGGTAGGTTGGCGAGGGTGGATCGAGTCCTTGAAGTCCTCGAAGCTCTTCCACGCCGGTTCGGGCGGATCGCATTTCGGCTGCGGGACGTAGATCGACGGTTCGAGCAGCTGCATTTTCGGGATGTAGCGCGGGCAGTTCGGGAAAATCGTTCGGGCCGTGACCCGCACGATCAACTGTCCGCCGACCGTCTTGTTGAGGAGTGGATCAAGGCGACTCACTTGCGCCGTCCCATTGACGCGCAGCCGTCGCGGCATGTCGTGCAAGCCGATAAACAGCAGGCCGACATGCAGATTGACCATCAGATTGCCCAAACTCTTGAACATCCCGTTCCCGTCGTAGTCGGGGAACGCTAGCTCACTTGGTCCGGTGACGCGTACAAAACCAGCCGTGCCGCCCTTAAACGAGCAGTCCGGCCGGCCGTCCGCGTCGGCGGTCGCGAGAAAGAAGTAGATCGCGTTTTCGATGAAGTCCTTGTCACCAGCGGTGAACACCGTGCGGGTCAGCTTCTCCTCCAGCCGGTCGGAAATGCGCCGGCTGTCGAACTGATCCTGCAGTTGCCGATTGCCCTCGTGATACATGATGCTCATGGCATCACCTCGGGTTTAAGCGCTGTGAATGACGACGCCAAATGAGCATGGCGCTGCGCACTGGGTGCATGGGCTGATTCTAACTCGTCGCCAGCTACGAGGGGGATGTCCCGCCCATTGTTGAAAATCGTGTGGCAGGCGTCATTGGTTGAGCAGGCTATGCAGCGTTGACCTGCGGTTCAAGAGTAGCGTCGACCTCGTTCCTGGGGTGGCGGACAGCCATGGCGGCGCGCAGGATGTGAGTTGCTTGTGAGCCTTCAGCCGGCGGAAGCCTTTGGTGGCTCCATCATGCCGGCCAACGTGGCAATGCCCGATGCTAGGCAGAAGCGCTCAAAGCTCGCCCCCACCTCCTGCCAAGCACATTCAACAATTGCCGCCGGAACCACGGTCGCGGCCGCAAGGGTTGACGGGGGCGGGGGCCACAGGCAGCTTCCGCCGCAACCCGGATGGGTGGCCGAGCGGTTGAAGGCACCGGTCTTGAAAACCGGCAGGCCCTTAAGGGCCTCGTGGGTTCGAATCCCACCCCCTCCGCCATCTACCGAATCTAACTGTATGTTTTTGTTCAGTTATTTTCGGTAGATGGTTTTCCGGCCCCAATATGGGCCCCAATCCCGGTCTTCGATTGATTGCATGGTGGCGCTGGCAATGCCGAGTGTCAGCATCCCTCGGTCACTGTCTTCTGCTGACCATCACCAACCGTGAACTGCTTCGTCTACGTCATCGGCACCGACGCCGCGCATGACCCGCGCAGCTACGTCGGCTGGACGACCGACCTCGCCCGGCGCCTGGAAGAGCACAACACCGGAACGGGCGCGAAATCTACGCGTGGTCGCACCTGGGTTCTGCTCTACGCCGAACGATATGACGCGCGCGGCGAGGCTATGGCCCGGGAATGGCACCTGAAGCGCAACCGGGCGCTCCGGAAGGCGCTGCGGGGCTCGGCATAGTCAGGCCCCAGGGTGACGGCTATCGCCAGTAGCGTCCCGAAGAATAGATCGCCCCATTTGGGTGCTCGCCGCGCGTGAACGGTGAGGCGGTCGGGCGAGACGGAGCCGCAGGAAATCGTCATTCGCTGGATGGACGCTAGCTAGGGCGCGGGCTTACGCCGCTGCCCCTCACGGCCGTACACTCTCCGGCCATGATCAAAGCATTCCTATTGGCGCTGACGCTTGTAGCCAGCCTCGCCAGCGCTGCGGTGGCCGGTCCATACGAGGACGGCGACGCGGCCCGGATAGCGTGTTCCCATGATGAAGTCGGCGCCTTGGCGGGCCGCGTTGTAGAAGCCCGGCAGCTGGCCGAGGTCGTAGGTGGCGTCGGCGTCCGCCATCAGCACGATCTCCCCGCGGGCGGCGGCGAGGCCGCCGAGGAGCGCAGCGCCGTAGCCGCGTTCAGGCACGTTCACGACCCTCGCGCCCGCTGCAGTGGCGAGATCGATGGAGCCGTCGGTGCTGCCATTGTCGGCGACGATCACCTCTCCGACGATGCCGTTGTGGCTCATGGCCAAGAGTGCGGCGCGCACGCACTGGGCCACCGTATTTGCCTCGTTGAGGCATGGAAGCACGACGGACAGGGCGATCGATGGCGAGTCAGACGGCTGCACAACCACGCGCTGCGAGCTGGAATTTCGAGTGTGAGCGACTGTGTCGAGAGACAGATGCGCTGGGGCAGCGTCTCCGACTTGGAGCCTATGCGGG
>CAMDCA010000059.1 GCA_945889645.1 Rhizobium sp. Q54 | reverse complement strand
CGCAACCGCCGCCTCGCCCGCGACTTCGAGCGCTACGCCAGAACCGTCGTCGCCTTCGTTCGCCTCGCCATGATCCGCATCATGCTCCGGCGCCTGACCAGGCCAATCCCTTGCCGCTGAATCTCAACTTCTTGGATCGGCTCTAAGGGCGCGGCAGGTTTTGCAGGAAGCCGCGCATCTGCTCTTCGAAGGCCGGCGGCGCAGGTGGGGCGGGTGGCGGAGTCACCGGTTCGGGCGCGGGCGCCGGCGTCACGACCAGCGCCGGAGCGGGTTCGGGTGTCGGAGCTGGTGCCGGCACAGGCGGCGGCGCGGTGACGACCGGCGCAGCCGGAGCAGCCGGAACCACAGGAGCGGGCGTTGCCGCGGCCAGGCGGCGGGAGAGATAGCCCTGCAGCTCGCGGCTGCGGACCAAGCGGCGCGGCATTTCCCACGGGCCGGATAACTCGAGGGCGAAGGGCGGCGCGTCGGCGTGCGACGTCAGGCCGACGCTGAGCTCGATGGCGGTGCGGCGGCGGGACAGGTCGACCGTGCCGCCGCCGGCAATGCCGGCGCCGTCCACCCGGGCAGTCAGACTATCGAACGCGACGACGCCGTCCGTGGCGTGGGCGGCGACTTCGATGGCGCGATACGGCGTTTCGCCGCGCGCGGTGATCTGCAGCAGCATGTCGGGCAACTCGGCCACGTCCTTGAGGCGGTCCAGGTTGGTGCCGGCGTCGGCAAGGGCAATGCCGCGCAGAATGCCGGTGCTGGCCGCCAGGGTGCCGGTGCCGGCCAGACTGGCCATCAATTCGTTCTCGGAGGCGCCACGCGCCACGACGTCGGCGGTCGCAGTCAGGCGGCCGGAGACGGGCACCACCGCCCAGTTGAGCCTCGGCGCCAGCGCAAGGTCGACGTCCTTGATGGAGACGGTGGCCTGCACCGCGGGCACGTCGGTCACCGTGATGGTGGCATTGGCCTCGATCTCGCCACCGAACACGGTCGCGCGCACCAGCGACAGCGACAGCACACCGGCCTGGGTCGTGCGTGCCACCAGCTCGGCGTCCGCCAGGTCGGCGCCGCGCCACACTAGGTGCTGGGCGGCAAGCTCGATGTCGAGGTCGGTCGAGCGCAGGAAGGCGAACGGCAGCGGCTCGGTCGACCATTCGCGCCGCGGCGAGGTGGCCACCGCAGGCGCCGGCCAGAAGCGATCGAGCGGCAGTTCTGTACCGTGTAGCCGCGCGCTGTAGATGGCGCGGGCGCCGCTGCGGTCGGCGGCGGCAGTGCCGGTCACCTGCACGTCTCCGACGGCGGCCTGCCAGGCTGTGATGCGCAGGGCGTTGCGCGAACCTTCGAAGCTGGCGCGCACGGATGCAGCGCCAAGGTTGGGGTCCGGCTTGTAGCGCAGGCCGAGGCTTGTGATGTAGGCGCTGGTGTCCGGGTGGCTGGCCGACATCTCGAGGCGGTAGGTGAACGCGTCGGCGACAACCAGGGTACCGGCCGCGCGCACATCGGCGGCAGCAAAGGTGCCGGCCAGGCCGACCGCAAGCTTCTCGCGCGAACCGCTGACGGTGCCGCGAACGGTCAGCGACGTCGGATTGGCGCCGGCGGCTCCACCGGTCCCCACCCCAAACACCTGCAACAGCGACGCGAGGTTGCCGTGGCGCGCGTCGAACACGAGGTCGACGGTCGGCGTACGGCCGACATCGCGCACGTTGCCTTGCAGGCGCAAGTCGGCGCCGGCCAACAGTGCGCCGGCGTCCACCGTCACCTTGTCGCGATCGCCATCCAGGCTGGCGTTGAAGGTGAACGGCCCCAAGCGTTCGGGCGAGACCGCCAGATTGCGGCCCAGCAACCGGATCAGTCCGGCAGCCGAGTCAGCTGCCATGTTGACCGTACCGGTGCCGCCGGCGCGGCCGGAGAATCCCTGGGCGATTCCAGTAATGGTTCCCCGGATGCCGGCGAAGTCCGCGACGCTCGCCTCCCGCACCGTCACGGTGCCACCGATCAGGCCGGCGTCGACGATGACACCCTTGGCGGCTTCCTCGCCCACCGTCAGCTCGCCGATGCGCAGGCGCACGTCGGTGTCGAAGGTATCGAGGGTGGCAAGGGTGAAATCGATGTCGGCGACCTTGCGGCCGAGGTAGGCCTCGACGTTGATGCGATCGACGTCGAGGTCGAGACTGAAGGCCGGCCGGGCGCGGATTGCATAGGCCGCAGCGCCGCGCGCCGCAGTCGTGTCGAAGCGCAGGTCGAAGCCGTAGGCCTGCACGACGTCAGGACGCAGGCGCACCTTGCCGTGGAAGTCCAGCGTCCGCAGGCGCTCGGGCGGCAGCGTGCCGACATCGACGCGCAGCCAAGTCAGCAGGTCGCGCAGGTTCTCGCTGCGGGCAACCACGTCGCCGTCGAATTGCGGTTGACCGGCCGCGGCGGTCAACGTGCCCTTGGCGTCAACTTCGGAGATGCCGGGCAGCTGCGCGTGCGCGCGCTGCAGCGTGACGACGCCGCCCGAAATCGCAGCGGAGACTTCAAGGGCGCGCACCAGGCGCTGGCGATAGGTCGTGGCATCCACGGCGAGACTGATGCTACCGGAGACGCCCATCGGCAGGGCGAACGGCTCGGCGGGGCGTGCGGTCGCGGCTGGTGCCGGTGCAGGCGCGGCGGAACGGGCACGTGCCAGAAGGGCGTCGAGATCGAGCTGGCCCATTGTCAGGGTGGCGTCGATCCGGGTCACCGGTTCCAGCGCAATGTTAATCGCGCCCTTGCCGTTGAGATCGCCGACGCGGAGATCGACGTCGTTGAAGGCAACCTCGGCCAGCGACAGGCTGGTTTGGGTGGTGAAGCGTACGGGCACGGCGAAGCCGATGGCCGGCGGCGCCATCTGGAACCCCTGGGCGATGCGCTCGACGAGGGTGGCGAGGTTCTTGCCGCCAACCGACAGCGTGCCGGTGAGCTTGCCGGCGAGGGTCAGCTCGCTGAGGGCGCCGCGAAACTCAATTTTGTCGCCGTCGGGCACCAAGGTGAAGTCGGTACGCAACGCCGTCGGCTTGCCGGCCACCGCCGCCGCGCTGTTGAACGAGAAGCGCATCGGCACGCCGCGATAGGTGAAGCCGCCCTCGGCCAGGTATGGCCCGGCGATGGCGCGCGAAGAGATCTCGGCGTCCACGCCAGTCATGCGTTCGGTCAGGCCGCGGCGTGCATCGCGGAAGGTGACGATGCCGTTGTGAATCTGAACGTTATCGACCTTGACGCCGTCGGTTAGGCGGCCGCCCGGCACACCAACGTCGGCCGGCGTGGCGTCGGTCCGCGTGGCGTCGGAGTGGAACGACCAGTTGAGCTGGCCATTGGCCAGGACCTCGAACTCGAAGACGGGTTCCTGCAGCACGATGTGGCGCACTTCGATGGTGCCGCGCAGGAGCGGTGCCAGGGCGACGCGGATGTCGAGTGCCCCGAGCGAGATGAGGTTGGCGGTCGCAGCTCCCTCCGGATTGGCGATGCGCACCTGGTGGGCGGAGAGCGCGGGCGACGGCAGCAGCGTGAAGTCGATGTCGCCGCCAATGACCACCGCGCGGCCGACGGCTGCCTCAACGCGGGCGGCGATCTGGTCGCGGTACGCATTCCAGTCGATGAAGCTGGGGGCTGCGAGCGCTCCGCCGACCAGCAGCAGAAGCACGATCGCGGCGCCAATGAGGACTCGTTTCACTGCGGGTCCTTGGGGGTCCGACGTTGGGCCGAAAGGTGCCGCAACAATAGGGCCACATCACGGCGGGCAGCCCCTAGACGCTGCCCCTCCGTGATGAATTATCACGTTTTCTGATCCCCGCGCCCGCCTTCACGCCGGAGGCGTGCTCCGCCCGGCTAGCGGGCAGCCCCCGCACGACGCTTGCAACACCAGGGCGCTGGCCCCGGAATCCGGAACCTAGAACCGGCCGGACTGGAAGTCGTCGATGGCCTGGTAGATCTGTTCGCGGGTGTTCATGACGAATGGGCCGTACTTCACCACCGGCTCGTTGAGCGGGCGGCCGGCGATGAGCAGCATGCGGGCGTCCGACCCCGCCGAAGCCGAGATGCGGACCGAGTCACCCGCACCCAGCACGGCCAAGCTACCGCGCGGCACAATGCGGGCCTTGTCGCCCTCGCCCACCTCGGCCTTGCCTTCGAACATGTAGAGGAAGCCGCGATGCGGTTCGGGCAGCGGATGCTCGAAGGTCACCGCCTTGGGCACCGTGATGTCGAAGTAGAGCGGCGAGACGCCGATGCCGGACACCGGCCCGGTCATGCCGTCGAGGCTGCCGGCGATGATCTTGGTGCGCACGCCGTCGGCGCGCGTCACTTCGGGAATGTCGGCACCCTTGATCTCCTGGTAGCGCGGCTTGGTCATCTTGTCCTTGGCGGCCAAGTTAACCCACAGCTGGAAGCCCCACATGAGGCCCTTTTCCTGCTCCGGCATCTCGGAGTGGATGATGCCGCGGCCCGCGGTCATCCACTGCACGTCGCCGGGACGCAGCTTGCCCTCGTTGCCCTGGTTGTCCTTGTGGCGCATGGCGCCGGCCAGCATGTAGGTCACCGTCTCCATGCCGCGATGCGGATGGTCGGGGAACCCCGCCATGTAGCGCTTGGGATCGTCGTTCTTGAACTCGTCGAGCATCAGGAACGGATCGGCGTCCGGCAGCAGCGGCGTGCCGAGGGCACGATGCACGGTGACGCCGGCTCCCTCTTGGGTAGCCATGGCGGTCACGACCTGGGCGGGCTGACGAATCTGCATGGAACGGTCCTCAAGCGGCGCGAATCGACTTAGGTCTATATAGGGTGCGCCGCCGGGTTTTGGGAGAAGCCGAGACAACGCTTCGATCGCGGTCGAACGGCCGGCGCCACGGACGCCTGAACGGCGGACCGGAGCGGCGGCCGCTGCGTTACCCACCATATCTACGGCGGATTCGTTGCGGGCGATCCCGGCAGCCGCCCCATTGTCACCGTACCTGCGGTGATTTTCGGACTGCGCGGCGCGGCGCAATCCGGCGACGTAAGGAGACCGCACTGAACTATTCCGCTGGCGGCCGAGATCAAGTTCTGTCCTGCACATATGAACGGCATCTCGGCGTGCGCGAACAAATCGAGGGCGGCATCGTGCAGTCGCTGAACCGGACACTGTGCCGGAGCGCGTGGATGGCACGAATCGTCGACCGGCCGAAGGCGGCGTTGGGGATCTAACCACCTACCGCGCAGTGACCTTGCCCGATGCGGGCCGCGGGGCCACAGTAGATGTGAGCGCGCCAACCACGGTGCCGCGCAACAAGACTTCTACGGGAGCTCACGATGTTCAAGGTTTCGGTGCTGGCGTTGTTCGTGTTGTTGACTGGCCTCGGCGCGGCGCTGGCCGCAGACCTCAAGGGCATGATTTCGGCCGTCAGCGAGGCTACCCGCACCATCACAGTGGACGGCGTGGCGATCGTCGTGCCGCCGGGTGTCAGCATGAACACCTTTGCGCTCGGCCAGAACGTGTCCGTCACGTACACCACCGCGAATGGCGTCAACACGATGGCGCCGGTCACCAAGGCGGCGAAGTAGACGACGTCTAGTCTAGCGTGCGGCGGTAGCGCAGCATCGCTACCACCATCGCGCCGCCCATGAAGGCGAGCAGCGGCCAGACCTCGGGCTGAATCTCGGCCCAACTGGCGCCCTTGAGCATCACGCCGCGCACCACGCGCAGGAAGTGCGTGAGGGGGAAGATTTCGCCGATGGTCTGGGCCCAGCCGGGCATGCCGCGGAACGGGAACATGAAGCCCGACAGCAGGATCGACGGCAGGAAGAAAAAGAACGTCATCTGCATCGCCTGCAGCTGATTCTTGGCGATGGTCGAGAACGTGAAGCCGATGGTCAGGTTGGCGGCGATGAAGATCACCAACACGCCGGACAGCATCAGAAGGCTGCCGACCATCGGCACGCCGAACAGGTAGTGGCCAACGGTGAGGATCACTGTCACCTGCACGGCGCCGACGAAGATGTAGGGCACGATCTTGCCGAGCATGACCTCGAACGGGCGCACCGGCATGGCGAGCAGGTTTTCGAACGTGCCGCGCTCGCGTTCGCGCGTCATGGCGAGCGACGTCATCATGATCATGGTCATGGTCAGGATGAGACCGATGAGGCCGGGCACGATGTTGTACTGCGTGAGGCCCTCGGGATTGTAGAGGCGGTGCACGCGAACCTCGAACGGCGGCGGACCGGGGTTCAGGCGTGCGAGCGGGCCGGTGAGGTCGTGGGCCAGCGCGGTGTTGGCGACCTGCACCATGGCGGCCAAGGCACCGCCGGTGGCACCCGGGTCGGTGGCGTCGGCCTCGATCAGCAAGGCCGGACGCTCGCCGCGCTCCAGGGAGCGGGCGAAGTCCGAGGGGATCGTAATGACGAACTGAACCTTGCCGCGCGCCAGCAACGCCTGTGCCTCGGCGGCAGTGTACGGATTGGGGTCGATGGCGAAATAGCCGGTGTGGTCGAGCGCGGACAGCAGCGAGCGGCTGAACGGACTGGCGTCGGTGGCGACGACGGCGGTCGGCAGTTTGCGCGGGTCGGCGTTGATGGCGTAGCCGAACAGGATCAGCTGCATGATCGGCACGCCGATCATCATCGCGAACGTCAGGCGATCGCGCCGCATCTGGACGAATTCCTTCGCCAGGATGGCGGTGAAGCGCTTGAGGAACGACGAGCGGTTCATGGGCACGATCCTTTCGCGCGCACCACGCCCCCCACCCTGCCTACGCCAGGTTCGCTTACGCTCGCCAAGCTCCGGACAGCCCTCCCCCGAGCTCGGGGGAGGGCTGGGTGGGGGCGGCGGTTGGTCGCGGTCATGCTGCGACCACTCCCGTCGCGCGGTTCTTTTCCATCAGCGCGATGAACGCGTCTTCGAGAGTCGGGACGGACTCGTGCCAACGCAGCTGCGGCTCGTATCGGTAGGGCGCCAGTGCCTGGTCAAGGGCGGCCGAGTCGGGGCCGCTGACGTGCAGCGTGTTGCCGAAGGCGGCGACCATCGACACGCCGGGGCGTTGGCGCAGGGCGTGGGCAAGCGCGCCCGGATCGGGGGCGTCGACGTGCCAGGTCGTCAGGCCGGAGCCGCGGATGATTTCGGCGACCGAGCCGCGTGCCAGCAGGCGGCCCATGTCGAGGTAGGCGATGACGTTGCAGCGCTCGGCCTCGTCCATGTAGTGGGTGCTGACCAACACGGTGAGGCCTTCGGCCGCCAGCAGGTGGATCTGGTCCCAGAATTCGCGCCGTGCCTTGGGATCGACGCCGGCGGTGGGCTCATCGAGCAGCAGCAACTGCGGCTCGTGCAGGATGCAGGCGGCGAGCGCCATGCGCTGTTTCCAGCCGCCGGAGAGCGTGCCGGCGAGTTGCTTCTGGCGTCCGGTGAGGCCGAGGCGCTCCAGCGTTTGCTCGACGACGCGGCGCGGGTTTGGCACGCCGTACATGCGGGCGACGAAGCGCAGGTTCTCGCGGATCGACAGGTCCTCGTAGAACGAGAACTTCTGCGTCATGTAGCCGACCTCGCGCTTGATGGCGGCCGACTGGCGCAGGATGTCGAAGCCGAGGCAGGTGCCCTGCCCGGAGTCCGGCGTCATCAGGCCGCACAGCATGCGGATGGTGGTGGTCTTGCCGCTGCCGTTCGGCCCAAGGAACCCGCAGATCTGTCCGCGCCGGACATCGATGGAGACGTCGCGCACAGCGTGCAGGGCGCCGAAGTGCTTGTTGAGGCCGGAGACCTCGATCGCCAGGTCGGGGCTCATGGCAGCGCCACTTCGACCGGCAGGCCGGGATGCAGGCCGTCGGCCTTGTCCGGCACGGCTTCGACCAGGAACGACAGCTTGGCGCGATTCTCGCGGCTGAAGATCACCGGCGGGGTGAATTCCGCCTGGTTGGCGATGAAGGTGACGTGGGCCGCAACCGGCGTACACCCGTCGCAGCCGATGATGACCGCGGCGCCGAGGCGGATGCTGGAGAGTTGCGCCTCGGGCACATAGAAGCGCACCTTGACCTTGCCCGGCGGCAGCAGCGTGACGATGGGCGCAGCGGTCTGGACGAACTCACCGGTGGCGTAGGTCGTGTCGATCACGCGTGCGGCCATGGGCGCCGACAGCGTGCGCTGGCCGAGGCGGAACTCCGCCTGCTCCACCGTGGCGCGCAAGGCGTTCACCAGCGCCTGGGCAGCGCGCACCTGGTCGTCACGCCCACCGAGCTGAGCGTTCTCGATCATGGCGTCGAGCTCGGTGATACGGGCGCGATCGCGGTCATAGGCGGCCTTGGCGGCGTCGAGGCTGCGCGGGGTCTGGATGCCTTCGGCGACCAGCTGAACTAGGCGGCGGTATTCGGTGTCCGACAGAGCGAAGGCTGCCAGCGCCTGAGTGCGCTGGGCATTCAGTGCGTCGATCTCTGGTGTGCGGCGGCCCTTGCCGAGGTCGGCGAGCTGGGCCTGCGCCTGAGCCACCCGCGCGCGGGCCTCGGTGACGGTGGCGAGCTCCGCAGTGGCATCGAGTTGGGCGAGGATCTGGCCGGCTTTAACCATGTCGCCGCGGCTGACGGCGAGCGCGGCCAATGTGCCGGGGCCCGGCGCGCTGATGCGCGTGTACTCGGCCTCGACGTAGCCGGCGAATGCACTGTGTTGCGGTGGCTCGGCCGCAAACAGGCTGAGGACAGCGGCAAAGGCCGCGCTGATCCAGCCGAGCGATTGTTCGATCATGGTCTTCGCCTCCTGTTCGTCCCCGCGCCCGCCCAGGCTTGCAACACCCGTGCGCGGCGCCCCGCGTTGGAACCACAACTCACCAGGCAAACTCAGGTGCGCTTAGCGCGCGTCTTGGCTCTCTTCGGCGCTGCAGCAGCGGGCGCGGCGGCGTGCCCGTTCAGGAAACGGCGCACGTGCTCGCCCGGATCGATGAGGGTGGCAGACGCGAGCTCGGGCGCCGCGTGACGCGCAAAGGCCAGTAGCAACACGGGCGCCAATAGAGACGCGGCGACGACCACCGGAGGCTCGGCACGTAGCGCGCCCGCCTGCTGGTAGCGCACGATGACGGCCGCAGCGGCGCCGATGAATTTCTTGGGGGTGTCGGCCGCGGCGCGCAGCTCGGGGAAACGCGGCACGTCCGAGAGAACGGTGACGACGAAGCGCGCGCGGGTTTGGGCGAATTCCTTGTAGCCGGTGACGAGGCGTACAAGGTCGGCCTCGAGGTCGCCGGTGAAGCGGATCGCCTCCGGCATGAACTTCTCGGCCTCGGTGGCCATGGCCTGGACCAGAAGGTCGGCTTTGGCGCCGAAGTGCCGAAAGAGAGTCACCTCGTTGACGCCGGCACGCTCGGCAATGGCGCGCGTGGTGGCGCCGGAGTAGCCGGTCTCCGAGAACACCGCGACGGCGGCACTGAGAAGCTTGGCGCGAGTAGCGGATGAATCACGCATCGGCTGCGACCGTAGACCGACCAACGTAGGTAAGCAAGTGAATACTTACATTATCCCGGCCCCAGCCGGCGGCGCCGGTTAGCGGGTCGAGGACGCCTCGGCGGGCAGGCGGCCAGGGCCCGACAAGCCGGCACCATAAGATCCCACCGCCATGGCGAGTACGAACACCAGCGACTGCGGCAGCAGGAACGCCAGCGACGTGATCGCTGGGCCGGGGCAGAAGCCGACCAGTCCCCAGCCGATGCCAAACACCGCGGCGCCACCGAGCAGGCGGTGGTCCCACACGTCGGTCAACTCGGGCCAATGAAGGCGCAAGTCGAACAGCGGCACGCGGTGCGCCAGGGCGATACGCCAGGCAATGAAGTAGACGACCACGGCGGCGACCATGACGACGGCGAGGCTGGGGTCCCAGGTGCCGGCGACGTCGAGGAAGTTGAGCACCTTTTGCGGGTTCACCATCTGCGACACGCCGAGGCCGGCGCCGAAGATGACGCCGCTGATACCGGCAACGATGTTCTTGAGCCGCGCGCTGCGAGCGCCGACCGGACGAGCGTTCATGTCAGGCCGCCAACCAATGGCGGGTGACGTACACGGTCAGCGCACCGGTGGCCATGAACGTCAGGGTCGCGGCGATGGAACGCGGCGACACGCGCCCGATACCGCACACGCCGTGGCCCGAGGTGCAGCCGTTGCCGACGCGCGTGCCGGCGCCGACCAACAGACCGCCGACGGTCAGGATCGGCCACGTCGCCTCGAACACGATCTCTGCTGCGGCCTGGCCCGAGGCAAAGCGCCACACCACGCCGCCCACCACCAGGCCACCGAGGAACCACAGGCGCCAGGCGGCGTCGCCCGGGCTAGGCGGCAGCAGGCGCGACATAATTCCGGCGACTCCGGCGATGCGGCCGTTGAGCAGCAGCAATAGGGCGGACGCCAGGCCAATCAGCAGCCCGCCGATGGCGGCAGTGAGTGGCGTGAAGTTCACGATGTGCATTTTGTATCCCCGCTCACGCCCAAGCTTTCAACACCCGTGCGCGGGCCCCTGAGCCGGGATCGTCTGCCCTACGCACGCCGACCTGCGATGCTATATAGGGCGGGGATGGCTGTCCCCCCAAGTGATCCGTTCGATCTGGTCGAAGCCGAGCCGATTCGGCCGGACGATCCCCCCTCGCCGCCGCCCTACCTGAAGTCGCTGAACGCGGCGCAGCGCGAGGCTGTGGAGGCAACGGAGGGACCCGTTCTGGTGCTGGCCGGAGCCGGCACGGGCAAGACGCGTGTGCTGACTACGCGGCTGGGGCACCTGCTCTTTCAGCGGCGCGCCCATCCGGGCGAGATTCTGGCGGTGACCTTCACCAATAGGGCGGCGAAGGAGATGAAGGCGCGGGTCGAAAGCCTGATCGAGCGGCCCGTCGAGGGCATGTGGATCGGCACCTTCCACGCCATCGGCGCCCGCATGCTGCGCCAGCACGCCGAGCTGGTGGGGCTGAAGCCGAACTTCACCATTCTGGACACGGACGACCAGGTACGGCTGCTGAAGCAGTTGATCCAGGCCGCCGGCATCGACGAGAAGCGCTGGCCGGCGCGCGCGCTGGCCGCCCTCATCAGCGACTGGAAAGACCGCGGGCTGACGCCCGACAAGGTCGCCGACGCGCGCGGCGACTATGCCAACGGCAAGGGCCAGGGCCTGTACAAGCTGTACCAGGAGCGCCTGAAGCAGCTGAATGCCGCCGACTTCGGCGACCTGCTGCTACACATCCTGACCCTGTTCACGGGTACGTCCCCTGGGAATAAGGAAGTGCTCGACCGCTGGCAGCACCGCTTCCGCTACATCCTGGTGGACGAGTACCAGGACACCAACGTCAGTCAGTACCTGTGGCTGCGTCTGCTGGCGCAGGTACACAAGAACCTGTGCTGCGTCGGCGACGACGACCAGTCGATCTACTCGTGGCGCGGCGCCGAGGTCGGCAACATCCTGCGCTTCGAGAAGGATTTCCCCGGCGCCCGGGTCGTGCGCCTGGAGCAGAATTACCGCTCAACGCCGAGCATCCTCGCCGCCGCTTCGGGGTTGATCGCCAAGAACACCGGGCGGCTCGGCAAGACGCTGTGGACCGATCGGCCCGGTGGCGAAAAGGTGCTGATCCGCGGCGCCTGGGACGCCGAGGAAGAGGCGCGGCTGGTGTGCGAGGAGATCGAGTCGTCGCATCGCTCGGGCGAGAAGCTGGGGGCGTTCGCCATCCTGGTGCGGGCGAGCTTCCAGACGCGCGAGTTCGAAGAACGGCTGCTGACGCTCGGCCTGCCCTATCGCGTGGTCGGCGGCCTGCGGTTCTATGAGCATCGCGAAATTCGCGACGCCATCGCCTACCTGCGGGTGATGGCGCAGCCGGACGACGACCTGGCGTTCGAGCGCATCCTGAACGTGCCGCGGCGCGGCATCGGCGAGGCCACCGAGCAGGCGCTGCACCGCGTCGGGCGGGCGAAGTTGATCCCGCTGACGGTCGCCGCCGCCGAACTGGTCAGCACCGACGAGGTAAAGCCGGCGGCGCGCAAGGCGTTGGCCAACCTCCTTGCGTCGATCGAGCGCTGGCGCCATCAGCTAACCGAGATGCCGCACGCCGATGTCGTCGGCATCATCCTGGACGAGTCTGGCTACACGGCGATGCTGCAAGGCGACAAGTCGCCGGATGCGCCAGGACGGCTCGAGAACCTGAAGGAACTTGTGCGGGCGGTCGAGGGCTTCGAGAACCTCGGCCAGTTCCTCGAACACATCGCCCTCGTCATGGAGAACGACCAGGTGACCAACGAGGAGAAGGTCAGCCTTATGACGCTGCACGGCGCCAAGGGGCTCGAATTCGACATCGTCTACCTGCCCGGCTGGGAGGAAGAGTTGATCCCCCACCCGCGCGCCCTCGAACAGGGCGGCGAAGGCGCGCTGGAGGAAGAGCGCCGCCTGGCCCACGTCGCGATCACGCGCGCGCGCAAACGGCTGTGCATCACGTTTGCCGCCAGCCGGCGCGTCTACAACCAGTGGCGCTCGACCATTCCGAGCCGGTTCATCGACGAACTGCCCAAGGAGCACATCGACATCCAGTCCGCGCCCGGCCTGTACCGCGGCCGCGGCAGCCAAGGCGCCGACGAAGACTCACCGGCGTTCGACGTCGGCACGGCACGGCCGCCGCGCGGCAGCTGGCTGCCCGCCAGCCGCGGCGGCGTGCGCAACCCCGGCTCGTACAGCCCGCGCTCGGGCGTGACGTCGGGCGGCCTGGTGATCGACGGCCGCGTCGTCGAGGTGCAGCACATCCCGCCCGCGCAGCGCGCCGATTCTTCTGATGCGCGCTCTCCGCGCGACGCCGCCAGCTTCCGCACCGGTGAGCGCGTGTTCCACCAGAAGTTCGGCTACGGCCGCGTGCGGGTAGTGGACGGCAACAGGTTGGAGATCGCGTTCGACAAGGCGGGGACGAAGAAGGTGATCGACTCGTTCGTCGCGAAGGCCTGAGTCCGGCGAGGAACCCCTCCGGAGGGATTCGCACTAGCCCTCCCCTCGTAGGGGAGGGTTGGGTGGGGTTGGCGCAGCGCTTTGGTGATCGTCTGAAGCACGCCCTCCATGTTCCTCAAGACATCGTCGTTCCAGAATCGCAGAACGCGGTAGCCGAGGCGTTCGAGGTCCCCGGTTCGCATCGCGTCGGCACTTGCCCGCGCGTCATGCTGTCCGCCGTCGAGTTCAACAATGAGCCGCGCCGGACGGCAGACGAAATCGACAATGTACGTGCCGATGACTTCTTGGCGGCGGAAGCGGTGGCCATCGATCTGACGTCGGCGCAAGGCGTCCCACAACTTCCTTTCAGCCGCAGTCGGATTGCGCCGCAGGTCGCGGGCTTTGTCGATTTCCTCGCGCATGGAGAGAACCCCTCCCTACCCTCCCCTTGCAGGGGGAATTATCACCTTGACTCAGCAGGGTAGGCAACTGTACGTCGTCAGAACTTTTGAGACAGGTGGGGTCCGGATTTAGCGGAGAGGTGGCCTCATCTTGGGTTGATATTTAGGCGGCGATTTTGCGGTGCTGCAAGCGCCGATGTTCGATGGTCTTCCGTTTGATGCGGGCCCGCTCG
>CAMDCA010000058.1 GCA_945889645.1 Rhizobium sp. Q54 | reverse complement strand
CCCGCAACCGCCGCCTCGCCCGCGACTTCGAGCGCTACGCCAGAACCGTCGTCGCCTTCGTTCGCCTCGCCATGATCCGCATCATGCTCCGGCGCCTGACCAGGCCAATCCCTTGCCGCTCAATCTCAACTTCTTGGATCGGCTCTTAGTCACGCAGCCGGCATCGGCTTCATTGCCGGGCCAGTGGGTGACGGCGCAACAAAGGAACTCGGATTCTTTGCCTCGCTGAACTGGTCAGTGGGCCTGATCGTCTTGTTCCCGCTGTTCCTGTTCGTCGGCGCCGAGCAAATCGCACATTGCCGCAACATGCTCGCTTCCTTCACCGAGCAACGGTTGGTCACCCTGGCGGACGGCACGCGGCTGCGCCCTAACCAACTGGAGGGAAAGTGGGAGGAACATCACGCCCGCACCTCCTGGCTCCTGTGGCCGATCTTCGCGGTGGTGATTGCTGTTTGCGGGGCGCATTGGTGGGACCAAGTCGGGCGGGCGCTCATGGAGTGGCAAATGGGCGACTCGGTCCCCGGCTGGGGCACGGCGGCGATTCTTGCACACCCGACCGCACCCAATCCTTGGCCCTCGATGGCATTCTCGTTCGTGGCCTACCTATATCAGGCGCTCGCCACCTTCCTGTATTGGGTGATCCTCCTCTACAGCGTCAGCTTCGCTGGATTCCTCTGCAGCTTGTCCTCGCGCCGCAGCACCAACAAGTTTCGCTTGGTGATGCGACGGACCGAACTTACCGGGCCGCTGCGTCGGTTCTACTACAACGCTTACGCTGGCGCCGTTCTTGGGCTGCTGTACGCCACGCTGATGCACTTGCAGACTGAGTATGTCGCAGCGTCCTCTCCGAACATTGTCGCCTATCTCGCCGATGGATACGCAAAGATCGGCGCCTGGGTGGGCTTGCTTGCGGACCACCCCGAAGCGGTCGTCGTGGACAAGGCGAACCTTGCCGAATTCAGCAGCTGGGCGTTTTTCGGCATCTCCGTCTTCTGCATCGTGATCGCGACGCATCGACTCGATCAAGCGATGAAGAATGCCAAGGAGTTCTATGACCACAACGCCGCCGACGACGACTGGCGCAAGCGTTTTGGCTTCTTGCAGGCCGCCAATCCTAATGACGCGAAGGTGCCCTATGGCTTCTTGACGGACATCGCACGCGACTGGATCAAGTTGATCGTCGTCGCGCTGGCGATCCTTGCGTCCATGGTCTCGCAGCTGTTTGGCGTGGTTGTTCTGCCGACGGTCTTCCTGGCGACCTATCAGCTTTTCGTGCGCCGCCGCAGCGTGGTCGAGATCAACGTGGTCTCTATTCGAAGTTGAGCGCGTCACAAAAGAAACCCCCGCCGAGGCTGCACCTCGGCGGGGGTTTTATTTGTCGTATGCGCGGAGACTAGGCCGCGTTCTCCTGTCCAGAAGCCGCCGCCGCAGCGCCTTCGGCGCTCTGTGCGGCCGCGACCGACACCTCGCGCTGGTCGGCGATCTGCTTGTCGCGGGCCGCCGCCAGTTCCTTGAAGCGGCGCATGACGCCGCCCGTACCGGCCGGGATCAAGCGGCCGACGATCACGTTCTCCTTGAGGCCGACCAAGTTGTCGACTCGGCTCGAAACAGCCGCCTCGGTGAGTACCCGGGTGGTCTCCTGGAACGAGGCCGCCGAGATGAACGAGCTGGTCTGCAAGCTGGCCTTGGTGATGCCCTGCAGGACCGGCTCCAGGATGGCGGGCCTCTTGCCCTCCTCCACTGCCTTCTCGTTGAGCTTGCGCGCCTCGATGGCATCGACCTGCTCGCCGATCAGCATGGTGGTCTCGCCCGAGTCCATCACTTCGACCTTCTGCAGCATCTGGCGGACGATCACTTCGATGTGCTTGTCGTTAATCTTCACGCCCTGCAGTCGATAGACATCCTGCACTTCGTCGACCAAGTACTTCGCCAGTGCTTCGACGCCCATGACCTTCAAGATGTCATGCGGCACCGGGTTGCCGTCCAACAGCGGCTCACCCTTGTGCACCACGTCGCCTTCGCGGACGGCGATGTGCTTGCCCTTCGGGATCAGGTACTCAACCGGCTCGACCGTCTCGTCCTTCGGACGCAGGATGATGCGGCGCTTGGCCTTGTAGTCCTTGCCGAACTCGATGGTGCCGTCGACCTCGGCGATGATCGCGTGGTCCTTCGGCCGGCGGGCCTCGAACAACTCGGCCACGCGCGGCAGGCCGCCCGTGATGTCACGCGTCTTGGTGCTCTCGCGCGGGATGCGCGCCAGCACGTCGCCAGCGTGGATCTTGGAGCCGTCCTCGACCGACAGAATGGCGTCCACCGGCAGGAAGTAGCGGGCCTCAAGACCATTCTCGAGCTTGAGCAATTGGTCCTTGGAGTCGCGCAGAGTGATGCGCGGCTTGAGTTCCGAACCCGACGGCTGCTGGCGCCAGTCGATGATGACGCGGTTCGAGATGCCGGTCGCTTCGTCGAGGATCTCGCGCATGGCGATACCTTCGACCACGTCGCGATAGACGGCCGTGCCCGAGATCTCCGAGATGATCGGGATGGTGTACGGATCCCACTCGGCGAGCTTGGTGCCTTTCTCGACGCGGGCGCCTTCGTCGACGCGCAGGATGGCGCCGTACGGCACTTTGTGGCGGGCGCGCTCGTGCCCGGCCGCATCGATCAGGACCAGTTCCGTGTTGCGGCCCATGACCACGAAGCGGCCTTGGCTGTCCGCCACCACGTTACGATTGACCACCTGCACCGTCGAGGCATGCGCCGCGTCGATGCCCGATTCCTCTTGGAACTGGGCCGTACCGCCGATGTGGAAGGTGCGCATGGTGAGCTGCGTGCCCGGCTCGCCGATCGACTGGGCGGCGATGACGCCGACCGCTTCGCCGGTGTTCACAGGCGTGCCGCGGGCCAGATCGCGCCCGTAGCACTTGCCGCACACACCGATGTCCGACTGACACGTCAGCACCGAGCGGATGCGCATCTGGTCGAGACCGACCTGCTGCACCTTCTCGACTTCGGCCTCGCCGATCAGCGTGTTCTTGGGCAACACGAGTTCGCCCGACACCGGATCGACAATATCGTCGGCATTGGTGCGGCCGAGGATGCGTTCTGCCAGCGGGACGATGATGTCGCCGCCTTCGAGCACTTCCTTCACCGTTATGCCGCGCTCGGTGCCGCAATCGTCTTCGACGATGATGCAGTCCTGCGCCACGTCGACGAGGCGGCGGGTCAGATAGCCCGAGTTCGCCGTCTTCAACGCGGTGTCGGCCAACCCCTTACGCGCGCCGTGCGTCGAGTTGAAGTACTCGAGCACCGACAGGCCTTCTTTGAAGTTCGAGATGATCGGCGTCTCGATGATCTCACCCGACGGCTTGGCCATGAGGCCGCGCATGCCCGCAAGCTGCTTCATCTGAGCGGCCGAACCGCGCGCGCCGGAGTCGGCCATCATGTAGACCGAGTTCAGCGGGAAGCGGCGGCCCGTCTTCGGGTCAATCGTGTTCGCCTGCTGGGCGATGCCTTCCATCATGCGCTGGGCAACGCGATCGGTGGCCTGCGACCAGGCGTCGATCACCTTGTTGTACTTCTCGCCCTGCGTGATGAGGCCGTCGATGTACTGCTGCTCGTATTCCTTCACGAGCTTCTGGGTCTCGCCGATGATCTTCTGCTTATCCGGCGGAATGATCATGTCGTCCTTGCCGAACGAAATGCCGGCGCGGCAGGCGTGATCGAAGCCCATCGCCATGATGCGATCGCAGAAGATCACCGTCTCCTTCTGACCGCAGTGGCGATAAATGACGTCGATGACGGCCGAGATCGCCTTCTTGGTCAGCACCTGGTTGATCAGCTCGAAGCCGAACGCCATGCTGCGCGGCAGCAACTGCGACAGCAGCATGCGGCCCGGCGTGGACTGCACGCGCTGGACTTCCGGCTGGCCGGCCTTATCGAGGCCCTTGTATCGGGCCGTGATCTTGGTGTGCAGCGTGACCACGCCGGCGTTCAACGCCTGCTCGATCTCAGTGACCGACCCGAACGCCATGCCTTCGCCGGGTTCAGCGTCGCGCATCAGCGTCATGTAGTAGAGACCGAGCACGATGTCCTGCGACGGCACGATGATCGGCTTGCCGTTGGCCGGGCTCAGGATGTTGTTGGTCGACATCATGAGCACGCGCGCTTCCAGCTGCGCTTCGAGCGACAGCGGGATGTGCACGGCCATCTGGTCGCCGTCGAAGTCGGCGTTGAAAGCAGCGCAGACCAGCGGATGCAGCTGGATCGCCTTGCCCTCGATCAGTACCGGCTCGAACGCCTGGATGCCAAGGCGGTGCAAGGTCGGCGCGCGGTTCAGAAGGATCGGATGCTCGCGGATGACCTCTTCCAGGATGTCCCAAACTTCGGGCTTCTCCTTCTCAACGAGCTTCTTGGCCATCTTGATGGTGGCCGCCATGCCCTTGAGTTCGAGCTTCGAGTAGATGAAGGGCTTGAACAGCTCGAGCGCCATCTTCTTCGGCAAGCCGCACTGGTGCAGCTTGAGCTCGGGACCGACGACGATCACCGAACGGCCCGAGTAGTCGACCCGCTTGCCGAGCAGGTTCTGGCGGAAGCGGCCCTGCTTGCCCTTCAGCATATCGGACAGCGACTTCAACGGCCGCTTGTTGGCGCCGGTGATGACGCGGCCGCGACGGCCGTTGTCGAACAGAGCGTCCACTGCTTCCTGCAGCATGCGCTTCTCGTTGCGCACGATAATGTCCGGCGCGCGCAGCTCGATCAGGCGCTTCAGGCGGTTATTGCGGTTGATGACGCGGCGATACAGGTCGTTGAGGTCCGATGTCGCAAACCGGCCGCCGTCCAGCGGTACCAGCGGACGCAGGTCGGGCGGGATCACCGGAACGACGGTGAGAATCATCCACTCGGGACGGTTCTTAGAATCGATGAAGGCTTCGACAAGCTTCAGGCGCTTGGCGAGCTTCTTCGGCTTGACTACCGAGGTGGTCTCCGAGATCTCGACGCGGATCGATTCGGCCTCTTGCGTGAGGTCGATGGCCGTCAGCATCTCGCGGATCGCCTCGGCGCCGATGCCGGCACGGAATGCGTCCGCGCCGTACTCGTCCTGGGCGCGGTTGTAATCGTCCTCGCCGAGAAGCTGCTTCGCCTTGAGCGGGGTCAGGCCCGGCTCGATGACGACGTAGTTCTCGAAGTACAGGATGCGCTCGAGGTCCTTCAGCGTCATGTCGAGCAGCAAACCGATGCGGCTCGGCAGCGACTTCAGGAACCAGATGTGCGCGACCGGGCTGGCCAGCTCGATGTGGCCCATGCGCTCGCGGCGCACGGACGACAGCGTCACTTCGACGCCGCACTTCTCGCTGGTGATGCCGCGGTACTTCATGCGCTTGTACTTGCCGCACAAGCACTCGTAGTCCTTGATCGGCCCGAAGATGCGGGCGCAGAACAGGCCATCCCGCTCCGGCTTAAAGGTGCGGTAGTTGATGGTCTCAGGCTTCTTGATCTCGCCATAAGACCAGGAGCGGATGCGCTCCGGGCTGGCGATCGAGATCTTGATCTGATCGAACGTCTGGGCAGGACCTACCTGGCCGAAGACTTTCATCAACTCGTTCATCTAGCGTCTCCTTGGCATCCCCTTAGGGGCGCCGCTTAAAACAGAATTCAAGCGAACCGCAGCTACTAGACCCGGTGGGCCTAATAGCTGCGCGTGCTGAGCTCGACGTTCAGGCCGAGCGCCTTCAGTTCCTTGACCAAGACGTTGAACGACTCTGGGATGCCGGCCTCGAACGTGTCGTCGCCGCGGACGATCGCCTCGTAGACCTTGGTGCGGCCGGCCACGTCGTCCGACTTCACCGTCAGCATCTCTTGCAGGGTGTAGGCGGCGCCGTATGCCTGCAGCGCCCACACTTCCATTTCGCCGAAGCGCTGCCCGCCGAACTGTGCTTTGCCGCCCAACGGCTGCTGGGTGACGAGCGAGTACGGGCCGATCGAACGCGCGTGGATCTTGTCGTCCACGAGGTGGTGGAGCTTGAGCATGTAGATGTAGCCCACCGTTACCTTGCGATCGAACGACACGCCGGTACGGCCATCGACGACCGTGACCTGGCCGGACGAGGCCAACCCGGCAGTCTCAAGCATCTCGACGATGTCCGCCTCATGCGCGCCGTCGAACACCGGCGACGCCAGCGGCACGCCGTGCCGCAGGTTGGTGCCGAGCTCGATCAACTCGCCGTCGCCAAGCGGACCAACTTCCTCGTCGTACTGCTCCTTGCCGTACACCGTACGCAGGTGCTTGCGCAGTTCTTCGGCCTTGGCGCCGCGCTTCACCTTGTCGACGATCTCGCCGATCTGCCTGCCCATGCCGGCAGCCGCCCAGCCAAGATGCGTCTCCAGAATCTGGCCGACGTTCATGCGGCTCGGCACGCCGAGCGGGTTCAGCACGATGTCGACCGGCGTTCCGTCCTCCAGGTGCGGCATGTCCTCGATCGGCAGGATCTTGGAGATGACGCCCTTGTTGCCGTGACGGCCGGCCATCTTGTCGCCCGGCTGGAGCTTGCGCTTCACCGCGACGAAAACCTTGACCATCTTCATCACGCCTGGAGGCAGCTCGTCGCCGCGCTGCAGCTTGTCGATCTTGGACTCGAAGCGTGCCTTCAGGGCCTCGGTCGCATCGTCGAATTGCTTCTTGATGCTCTCGATCGTCTCCATGACGCCGGGGTCTTTCACGCCGAACTGCCACCACAATCCGTGGCTGAGCTCCGCGAGCATTTCCTCGGTGACCTTGCCGCCCTTCTTCACGTTCTTCGGGCCGGAGACGATGGTCTTGTTGAGCAGAAGCTCGCGCAAACGCCCGTAGGTGTTGCGCTCGAGAATCCGCTGCTCGTCCTCACGGTCCTTCGCCAGACGTTCGATCTCGTCCCGCTCGATGGCGAGAGCGCGTTCGTCCTTTTCGACGCCGTGACGCGAGAAGACTCGCACTTCGACGATCGTGCCGGTGACGCCCGGCGGCAGGCGCAGCGACGTATCGCGTACGTCCGAGGCCTTTTCGCCGAAGATGGCACGCAGCAGCTTCTCTTCCGGCGTCATCGGCGACTCGCCCTTCGGCGTGATCTTGCCGACGAGAATGTCGCCCGGATTGACCTCGGCGCCGATGTGCACGATGCCCGCTTCGTCGAGGTTCTTGAGCGCTTCCTCGCCGACGTTCGGGATGTCGCGCGTGATTTCTTCCTGGCCCAGCTTGGTGTCGCGGGCCATCACCTCGAATTCCTCGATGTGGATCGAGGTGAAGACGTCCTCGCGCACGATGCGCTCAGAGATCAGGATCGAGTCCTCGAAGTTATAGCCACCCCAAGGCATGAAGGCGACGAGCACGTTGCGGCCGAGTGCCAGCTCGCCGAGCTCGGTCGACGGCCCATCGGCGATGATGTCGCCCTTGTTGACCTTGTCGCCGACCTTCACCAGCGGACGCTGGTTGATGCAGGTGTTCTGGTTCGAGCGCTGGTACTTGCGCAGGTTGTAGATATCGACGCCCGAGCGGGTCGGATCGACCTCTTCAGTAACGCGGATGACGATGCGCTTGGCATCAACCTGCTCGACCTCGCCGGCACGGCGCGCGGCAATCGCCACGCCCGAGTCGCGCGCGACGACGCCTTCCATGCCGGTGCCAACGAGCGGCGCCTCGGCCTGGATCAGCGGCACCGCCTGGCGCTGCATGTTGGAGCCCATCAACGCGCGGTTGGCGTCGTCGTTCTCAAGGAACGGGATCAGCGCCGCAGCGACCGAAACGAGCTGCTTCGGCGATACGTCGATGAAGTCGATCTGGCCCGGCACCGCCATGACGAAGTCACCGGCGCGACGGCAGCTGACCAAGTCCTCGGTAAACTTGCCCTTTGCGTCCATCGGCGCGTTGCTTTGCGCGATGGTGTAGCGCCCCTCTTCCATCGCCGACATGTAAAGGACCTCGTCGGTGACGCGGCCCTTCACGACGCGGCGGTACGGCGTCTCGATGAAGCCGTACTTCGACACGCGCGCGTAGGTGGCGAGCGAGTTGATCAGGCCGATGTTCGGGCCTTCCGGCGTCTCAATGGGGCAGATGCGGCCGTAATGCGTCGGATGCACGTCGCGCACCTCGAAGCCGGCGCGCTCACGCGTCAAACCGCCAGGCCCAAGGGCCGAGAGACGGCGCTTGTGCGTGATCTCGGACAGCGGGTTGGTCTGGTCCATGAACTGGCTGAGCTGCGACGAGCCGAAGAACTCGCGCACAACCGCCGCCGCCGGCTTGGCGTTGATCAGGTCGTGCGGCACGACGGTGTCGATCTCGACCGTGCTCATCCGCTCGCGGATGGCACGCTCCATGCGCAGCAGGCCGATGCGGTACTGGTTCTCCAGCAACTCGCCGACCGAACGCACACGGCGATTGCCGAGGTGATCGATATCGTCGATTTCGCCGCGGCCGTCCTTGAGGTCGACCAGCGTCTTCACAACGGCGAGGATGTCGCCCTTGCGCAGCGTGCGGACGAAGTCCTCGGTGGTGCGCTGCAGGCGCGAGTTCATCTTCACGCGGCCGACCGCAGACAGGTCGTAGCGCTCGGACGGATCGATCGTCAGATCGGCCATCTTCATCCAGAACATGCCCGTCGGGTTGCCGGAGCGCGGGTCGTTGGTGGTCACCGCAACCTGGGCCCAATCGCCGTCAACCTCGAGTACCCATGCCAGGCCGTCGAAGTTGGCCTTCGCCAGAACGGCGACGGGCTTCTTCTTGGCATCGGGAGTCTCGCGTGCCTCGGCCTCCGGACGCACCAGGCGTGCCGGGCTGAGGAACAGGTCGTAAAACAGCTTCTCGGCCGTCTCGAGAGTCGGCGGCTCGCCCGGGCGCATGACGCGATAGATTTCGACCAGCGCCTTCTCTTTCGAAGCGCTCTTATCGACCGTCATGGTGTTGCGGATGTACGCGCCGACGTTGACGTTGTCGACGTCGAGCGTCTCCAGGCGGGTGATACCCGCCTCTTCCATGTGCGCGATGGCGTCCTTGGTGAGTTCCTGGCCCGCCTCGATGTAGATCTCGCCGGTCTCGTCGTTGACGATGTCCTGGGCGGCGTAGCGGCCGATCAATTCGCTCGACGAGACGAGAACTTCCTTGAGGCCTTCGTCGACCAGCTTACGGCCGAGGCGCGCCGTCATCTTGGTTCCGGCTTCGGCGACGACCTTGCCGCTCTTGGCGTTGATCAAGTCGCGCGCCAGCTTCAGGCCGCGCATGGTCTCCGGGTCGAAGCGCGAGCGCCAACCCTTCTTGTCGCGCTCGTAGGACACGAACTTGAAGAAGTACGCCATGATCTGCTCGGCGGTGAGGCCAAGCGCGAACAGCAGCGTCGTCACCGGCAGCTTGCGGCGCCGGTCGATGCGCACATGGACAATGTCCTTGGCGTCGAATTCGAAGTCGAGCCAACTGCCGCGGTACGGAATGATGCGCGCGGTGTAGAGCAGCTTGCCAGACGAATGGGTCTTGCCGCGGTCGTGGTCGAAGAACACGCCCGGGCTGCGGTGCATCTGCGAGACGATGACGCGCTCGGTGCCGTTGACGATGAAGGTGCCGTGCTCGGTCATGAGCGGCATGTCGCCCATGTAGACGTCCTGCTCCTTCACATTGCGCACGTGACGGACACCGGCTTCGGCATCAACGTCGAACACCATAAGGCGCAAGGTGACCTTGAGCGGCGCCGCGAAGGTCATGCCGCGCTGCTGGCACTCCTCAACGTCGTACTTGGGCTCCTCGAGCTCGTAATCGACGAACTCCAGAGAGGCCGTGCCCGAGAAGTCGGAGATCGGGAATACCGACTTGAACACCCCCTGCAGGCCGCTGTCGGTGCGCAAAGGCTTCGACACGTCGGTCTGCAGAAACTGGTCGTAGGAGCTTTTCTGCACCTCGATCAGGTTCGGCATCGGCGCGGCCGTCGGAATGCGGCCAAAGCTTTTGCGTACCCGCTTGCGACCTGTGAAGGACAGTGCCATCGGCTAATCCCTATCGTTCGTAATTTCGTTTGCCCGGAAGCGTCCGGGCCCGCCGCAAAATGTCGTCGCAAAGAAGACGTTGCCGCGGCCGGGCCCTTTGCGGGGCTCGACCGCGGCAATCGCCTAAGCAATCGGCAACAGTTGAGCCACTACTTCAGCTCGACAGTCGCCCCGGCAGCTTCGAGCTGCGCCTTGAACTTCGCCGCGTCGGCCTTGGACACGCCTTCCTTCACCGCCTTGGGCGCACCCTCGACGAGGTCCTTGGCTTCCTTCAGACCCAGGCCAGTGATGGCGCGGACCTCTTTGATGACGTTGATCTTCTTGTCGCCCGCGGTAGCCAGGACCACCGTGAAGGCGTCCTTCTCTTCGGCGGGGGCGGCACCAGCAGCGGCGCCCGGCATTGCCATGGCGACCGGCGCGGCCGCGGAAACGCCCCACTTCTCTTCCAACATCTTCGCCAGCTCGGCGGCTTCCATCACCGTGAGCTTGGAAAGGCTGTCGACGATCTCGTTTAGGTTTGCCATCTAAGTAGTGCTCCTGATCGAAAAGGCCAGTTCGGTGGCCGACTTAAGCTTGGGGCTTGTTGGCGTACGCTCCGATGACGCGGGCCAGGCCGCCTGCAGGTGCCATGAGCACCCCTGCGACCTTGGTTGCCGGCGCCATGATGAGTCCGATTAGCTTGCTTCGGAGCTCGTCCAGCGACGGCATTGATGCCAACGCCTTGACGCCTGCCGCATCCAGCGTGCGATCGCCCATGGATCCGCCGACGATCACGAACTTCTCGTGATCCTTGGCGAACGCCACGGCTACCTTCGCCGGTGCGACGACATCTTCGGAGAACGCGATCGCCGTCGGACCCTTGAGCATCGGACCGAGGCCGGTGAATGCCGTCCCCTCCAGTGCCCGCTTGGTCAGCCGGTTCTTGGACACTTTCAGCGCGGCGCCCGCCTTGCGCAGTTTCGCCCTCAGATCGGTCAGGTCACTGACCGTGAGTCCCGCATAGTGCGCGATCACGATCGTGCCGGCCGACTTCAGGGAACCGTGCAGGTCGTCGACGAACGCCTGTTTCTCTGTCCGGTCCACACCCGTCTCCGCCTTAGGGGCTGGGGGCTTCTCTCGCTCCCGGCCCGGTTGCGCCATGATTCCCGGAGCGTCCGGGAACCGCTTGAACGCCTGTCCCAGAGGCGCCCGCGCAAACCGACCGGGGCGGCCAATCCGCCGCCCGCCCGATTAAGCTCGTGCCCCCTGTCTATGCAGGACGATTAAGCCAAGCCGAATGCTTGGCACCTGCAGTCTCGGACAGGTTGGAAGCCGTGGATCGCTCCGCGGCTTCCGTATCGCGGCCGGAAGTTCCGGCCGCAATTCCTTAGTCTCGAACGCCCTACGACGTGAACGACCCGACGTCGACCTTCACGCCCGGACCGTGAGTCGAGGTCAGCGCCACGCCGAGCACATAGTTGCTGCCCTTGGCGCCCGGCGGCTTGGCCTTGGTCACGGCATCGACGAAGGCCTTGAAGTTCTCGAGGATCGCGTCCTCCGAGAAACTCGCCTTGCCGATGCCAGCGTGGATGATGCCGGCCTTCTCGACGCGGTATTCGACCTGGCCACCCTTGGCGGCCTTTACGGCGCCGCTGATGTCCATGGTCACCGAGCCGAGCTTCGGGTTCGGCATCAGGCCGCGCGGGCCGAGAACCTTACCGAGCTTGCCGACCAGCGGCATCATGTCGGGGGTCGCCAGCACGCGGTCGAAGCCCATCTCACCCGCGTTGATCTTGTCGGCGAGGTCGGTGTCGCCAACCAAGTCGGCGCCGGCCCTACGGGCCTCCTCGGCCTTCGGTCCCTTGGCGAACACCGCTACGCGCACCGTCTTGCCGGTGCCGCGTGGCAGGTTGACGACGCCGCGCACCATCTGGTCCGCGTGCTTCGGATCGACGCCGAGGTTCATTGCCACCTCGATGGTCTCGTCGAACTTTGCCTTGGCGTTGCCCTTGACGATCTTCACCGCCTCGGACGCCGGATAGAGCTTCTCGCGATCGACCGTCTTGCGCGCCGTCGCCATGCGCTTGCCGTCTGCCATGACTATTCTTTCACCTCTAGGCCGAGCGACTTCGCCGAGCCGGCAATGATCTTCATCGCTGCGTCGATGTCGTTCGCGTTCAGGTCGGACATCTTCTCTTTCGCGATCTCGCGGATCTGCGCCATCGTCACCGAGCCAGCAACCGTGCGGCCGGGCTCCTTGGAACCCTTTTCCAGCTTCGCTGCCTTCTTCAGGTAGTGCGAGGCCGGCGGCTTGTGGGTCGCGATGGTGAAGCTCTTGTCGCTGTAGACCGTGATGACGGTCGGCAACGGCACGCCTTCTTCCATGTCCTTGGTCTTGGCGTTGAAGTCCTTGCAGAACGCCATGATGTTCAGGCCGCGCTGACCCAGCGCCGGGCCGATTGGCGGCGACGGGGTCGCCTTGCCGGCCGGCACCTGCAGACGGATGTAACCGTCGATCTTCTTCGCCATCGGTGTTCTCCCTAAACCTTCTCAACCTGGGTGTATTCGAGCTCGACCGGCGTGGCGCGACCGAAGATCGACACTGCGACCTTCAAGCGCGCGCGCTCCTCGTCGACGTCCTCGACGATGCCGCTGAACGACGTGAACGGACCGTCGGAAACGCGCACCTGCTCACCGACCTCGAAGGTGATCGACGGCTTCGGCCGTTCGATGCCTTCCTTGACCTGGTGCATGATGCGATCAGCTTCCGAGTCCGAAATCGGGTGCGGCTTGCCGCCGCTGCCCAAGAAGCCCGTCACCTTAGGAATGTTCTTGATGAGGTGATAGGAGTCCTCGGTCATCTCCATCTTCACCAGCACGTAGCCGGGGAAGAACTTGCGTTCCGACGACACCTTGCGGCCGCGGCGCAACTCGACGACTTCCTCGACCGGCACCGACACCTCGGCGATCAGGTTGGCCATGTTCATCGACACGACCTTCTCCTGAATCGCACCGGCGACGCGCTTCTCAAAGCCCGAGTAGACATGGACGATGTACCACTGCGCGGCCATGTCTAGGCTCCAAGCCCGATGATGTAGCGCACGGCGGTCGCCAGCACCGAATCGACGGCAAAGAAGAACGCCGAAGCGATGAACACCATGACGAACACCATCACGGTGCTGATGGCGAGTTCGCGCCGCGACGGCCAAGTGACCTTGGCCGCCTCTTGCCGAACCTGCCGGATGAACTCGCCCGGTGACGTGCGCTCTGCCATTCGTCTGCTTCTACTTTCGTCGCGCCTTGCAGCGGTTCTCGTTACTTCATCGGGCTGGCAGGAGTGGCAGGTCTCGAACCCGCAACCTCCGGTTTTGGAGACCGGCGCTCTACCAGTTGAGCTACACTCCTAATCGTTCCCCTCGCCCGACCAGGCTTGCACTCGTGCTCGGGGGCCCTGTCGCAACCTTACTGAATGATCTTGGCGACGACGCCGGCGCCGACGGTACGGCCGCCTTCGCGGATGGCGAAGCGCAAGCCCTCGTCCATGGCGATCGGGTTGATCAGCTCAACCTCGAACGTCAGGTTGTCGCCCGGCATCACCATTTCGGTGCCCG
>CAMDCA010000057.1 GCA_945889645.1 Rhizobium sp. Q54 | reverse complement strand
TGCGTCAACTACATCCACCACGCCGGATACGTCACAACGTGATCGCAAAATGCTCTAGCCGAGCGCGGTCAGCGGATGGCAGCGGCCGCGGCGACGGCCTCGGCGCGCCGCGCGTCCATCCCCAGGGTCTGGAAGATGCCGGCCGCCATGGTCAGGTCCACCTTGGCTGCGACGGGCTGCATGGCCGCGACAGCCTCGCCATGGCCCTTGAGGGCCCAGGCTTCGCCGAGGCGATCGCCGGTGGCTTCGAACACGACGCGGGCGCTGGAGAACGTGTCGGCGGCCGCCGCGGCGTTGCGGGTCGCAAGCTGGAGGCGGCCGAGGGCGAGGAGGGCATTGGCGGCGCCGATCTCGTCGTCCGCCGCCAACAGCATGGTGTGTGCGGCCGTGAAGTTGCGCTCGGCGATGGCGGCGTTGCCGGCGCCTTGTTCCACCCGCCCGAGGGCGATCAGGCCCATGGCCTCGCCCACGCGATTGCGCGCGGTACGATTCATCTCTTGCGACTGTTCCAGCAGGCGCTGCGCCTCCATGCCGCCGATGTCGAGCTCAGCCAGGCCGACCAGCACATGTGCCTCGGCTTCGGGGTCGCCGATCTCACGCGCCAGGGTGTGCGCTTCGGTGTAGGCGTCGCGGGCCGCGGCGGTCTGCTCCAGGCTGCGCTCCAGGTCGGCCAGCCCGAGGGTCGCGACGATCTGGCCGACGATGTCGCGGCCGGTGCGATATTTCGCCAGCGCCTCCCTGAATGCCGCGCGCGCCTCGTTGGGGCGGCCGGCCAACGTCTCCAGCGTGGCGAGTGACATCTGATACTCGGCCACCGCCAGCACCTCGTCGCCCTGGTCGGCGACTAGCATGGCGGCGCGAATCTCTTCGCGCTTGGCTTCGTTGTCGTCGGGATAGTTTTTGGTCACTTCCTCCAGGCTGCGCCGGGCCGACGTCGCGCCGCCGGCGTCGCCAAGGACGGTGTAGATCGCCAATGCGCGCGACGTGTCGCGGCGCGCATCGAGGATGCGTGCCAAGCGGCGCTCGACGTCGGCGCGGCCGATCAACGCCTGAGCCTGGCCGGCCCATGCGCCGATGGTTTCATACAGTTCGGCGGCTGTGCCGAATACCGTACGCGCTACTTCGTTGTTGAACTGCGCCCGTTCGGTCTCGCCAAGCGCGAACACGGCGTCGGCGCGGCCGCGCGCGTCGCCAGCGGCGAGGAACACTTGTTCCGCCTGCATCAGAAGCTGGCGTCCGCGCTGTCCCTGTCCCATGGCGCGGTCGAGGCTGCCCATCGCCAGCAGTGTGCGGCCCTCGCCGGACTTGTCGTTGGCACTCCGGAACGCGGTGAGAGCGCGATCGAACGTCTGGCGCGCTTCGAGGTCGCGGCCGACGTTGGCTGCTTTCTCGGCGTCGATGTAGAGTTGTTGTCCGCGCGACGGAGTCGCTGTTGCCTTCGGCGCCGTGGGTGCCGTGTTCTTGGCGACCGCGGTTTCTGCCTCGGTTACGGCCTGGTTGCTGCCGCTGTCTCCGCAGGAGGTCAGCAACAGAACGGCGAGTGCGGCGGCGTAGGCCCGCGTCATGGAAACCCGATTCACGTTGGACGGTGGGCGCGAGGCGTCTAGCGCCCGCGCAGGAACTCCCGGGCGGCGTTCAGCCGCCGCTCGGTCTTCTCGACCAACTTGCGTGCCTCGATGTTGTAGTTGGGGAACTCCGCAAGGTTGGCTTTCACGAGCATCGGATCGGCCTCCAGGACCTCGGGATGCGCATCGACGTCGTAGAATTCGGTCGGCACCGGCTCAGGAACGATCTGCAACTCGTCCACCGGAGGCAGGCCAAGCAGGATGTTCGCTTCGATGGTCTTGTTGGCCATCGTGCCCCAAGCGGTGTCGGCGGCGCGATAGGCGGCCTGTGCGTCGGTGTTGTTGCCATTGGCGCGCAGGGCGTCGCCGAGATCGAGGTCAGCCATGGCCGTGCCGAACGGCAGGTTCGCCGCTTTGGCGCGCGCCGCGCCGTCCGTGAAGCCGTTGTGTTCGGTGGCGTTCAGGACGGCGGAGCGGGCGCGGCCGACGGCGTTCTTGGCCTTGTCGAACAGAGCGTTGGCTGCGGCCGCTTGGGTCTGCGCCGTGCCGGCCTGTCCGGCCTGGCGCGCCTGCGCTGCAGCCCCCAAGTGAGCCAGCGCCTCTTCCTCCGGATACCCGGCGCGCGCGGCGACGGCAATCGCACGCTCAAATGCGCGGTTCGCCGCGTCGGTGTGTTCCAACGCGGCCTCAACCTCGCCCAGTTTGCGCAGGGCCTCGGCCTCCGCGCGGTGTGAGGTCGGGGTCAACATGGTCGCGGCATCAGCGTATTGGGCGCGCGCCTGTTCCAGGCGGCCCTGCAGACGCTCGAGGTCGCCGACGGCGATGCGGATGCGGCCGCCACCGACGGCGTTGCCCACTTCGTCGAATAGCGCCTTGCTGTCTTGGACGACTGGCAGGGCCTCGCGGTTGAAGCCGCGGCGGATGTCGATGAGCGCCATCTGCAGTCCGGCCTCGGCCTCGTTGGTCTTGTCGCCGGCAGCGTTGAACATGCTGCGCGCGTCGGAGAATTGCGCCCGCGCCAGATCCGTGCGGCCGAGGTTCATCTCAAGCTGGGCCAGGATCATGCCCATCTCCGCGATGCCCGCCTTGTTGCCAAGCTGGTCGTAGATCTTCTTCGCCTGATCCAGGTTGGCGCGCGAGCGTGCCTCACCCTGGCGCATCAGGGCTGCATCCTCGATGCCGAGCATGACGTGCGGGTCGCTCTTGGGCTCGGGCGCGCGCTGCCATTGCTCGCGGGCGAACTTGTAGTACTCGCCGGCCTTGGCCCACTGGAACGTGTCCTTCTCCAGGTCGCCCCAGGACGCGTAGGTGCGTGCCATGCCGAGGGCGCTACCGCCCTGCTGGAACAGGGTAATGGCCGAGCCGAAGGCCTGGCGCGCCTTCGCGCTCTGGCCGGTCATGTGCTCCAGGCGTCCGATGCCGAGGGTCACGTTGGCCTCGCCCAGCACGTCCTTGGCGGCGCGATAGGTCTGCTTGGCGCGCTCGTACGTCGTCTGGGCTTCGTTGGTCTTGCCGGTGTCAGCTTCCCGCGCCGCCTGGGCAAGGAGGACGGCGGCGATGTCGCGACCGGTGCGCGGGACGTTGGTGGCGATGCCGCCGAGGGCCTGCTCGGGCGTCACTTCTTCTTGCGGGGCGGTCAGCGCGCCGACGGCCACCAGCAGGACGGCGACGACGCCCGCCAGCGACGCGCTGAACAGGCGTGCCTGGCCGCGCAGCAGAATACCCGCAGCCACCGCCGCAGCGATGAAGGCTGCTGCCGCCGCGCCCCAAACCGAACCCAAAGCACCCATTGCTGCAGTCCCCTCGAACCCGCCCCGGTCCCGCACAAATCCAGGCGGACTGTAACAAAGCCCCGCCGCCGCCGAAACCCAGCCATGACGGTGTCGCCTGCGTCCGGATCGGCCTGGCGGAACGGACTGTGGCCGGCGAGTTCGGCGATCTCGTCCCCGACGAGGGCGCGCTCGGTCTCAAGATAGGTTTTCGGCAGCGCTCCGGCAACGCCGCGCAAACCAACTTGAACCGGCCTAGCAGCGGAGTTTGGAATTGGGGCCGACCGTCGGCGGGGAGCGTCGCGCGAGGAATACGGGCAACCGCGTAGCTAGTCTTACGAATAGCTGAACCGGTGCCAGCGGCGAATACTGGGTTGGTCACCGATGGAAACTGCGGCGCTGGTTCGCCTCCGCGCACCGAAAGCTTCCGTACAAAGACCAGGAGGACGCCGGATTGGAAATCGCAGCCATGTTGCGTATGCGCCTGCTGCTGCTCTGCCTGGCAATGAGCGCATGTGCATCGCCTGGTGGATCGCCCGATGCATCGCCCGGTGCCAATCCGATCCGGAATCCGTCGAGGTTCTACGACAACGGCAGGGTCGTTACCTTGGCGGCGCTGACTAGGCTGTAGCAGCGCCGCCTTTCCGCGCGGGCGAGTCTAGCGGCAAATCCGCTGGGGCACTGACTTCTACCGAATGCCGCCCGCAATTGCTGGTGCGTGCAGCCACCATCCGCCCTGCGTGATCGATACGAGGGGCAGGTACCAGGCAATGTTCGCGGCGGGCACAACAGCGCGAACTTTGCTATCCAGGATCATGATGTCCTGCCCGGTGTAGACGGCCAGGATGGCATGGCCCAATCCGGTGGTCTGATCACCGACAATCACTACTCGAAGCGACTCGGCTGGCACGCCGAGTTCACGCAAGGACAAGAATTTCACAATCGCGAAGTCTTCGCAGTCGCCATAGCGATGAAAGAATTTGCCGGGGGTGGCCCAATAGTCGGCCACGCCGTAGTTCGTCAGGTCCTCGACATACGGCGCGGCATTGATCCGGTCGTTGACCGCGTTCAACTGTTCAGCCAAGGGCATGCCGCGCAGCCCGTCCAGGAACGCCAACCATGCCGTCACGTGGCAGTGGCCACCAATGCAGCCGGCCTTCGCCTCCGCGCGCTCCACGGCATACAGCTCCAGCATGCGCAGCCACTGGCGCGAGGGCCCGTTTCCTTCAAGGGCGATCTCGGCGAATCCGAAGATGCCGGGTTGAGGGCCTGTCGTCGTTGCGGTCGCCTGGGCCGCGGCAGGAAGCGCGTGCGTGCCGGCCACAATCGAAACCAACGCGACCAAGAGAGTGCGCGCGACTCGACCGACAAGGGCCTGAGGGGATGGGCGCACGCCGGGTCCGGGATTACGGCGAGTCGCTGGGTGCTGCCGGTCCTCGACTCGTTAGCGGCACCGGCACGACCTGGACCCGGGGCTAGCGCACGTAGTTCGTGCGCAAGGTGGCAGTCAGTCCGTCGGCGGCTAGCGCGGCGGGCCACGGCAACTGGAACTCGCGCCTGTTGCCCGCGAGGATGTTCGGCGAGGTCATTCCGCCGAGCGCTTCATTGCGCAACTCGACGGTCGCGGTGCTGCCGTCGGCTGCCTTGCTGTTCACCGTCAGGGCGACCTGATTGAGCAGCCCGTGGGCCGTGCCCCTGTTGTGCAGCACGACGACCAGCTTGGGGCCATCGGCAGTCTGCGCGCGCGACACCGAATCGACGACCACATTGGGCGCCGCGCCGGCCGGGGTGACGTACAGAGAGCCTTCGTAGCGCATCAAGATCTCAAGGCGGCCGCCGAGGACAGCACGATCCTCGAGTGTCACCGGCAACTGCTCGGCGATGATGCGGTATGCAAGCTCGGTGGCTGGCGCGCGACTGCCTAGCCAACGCACTTGGATCAACTGAGTTCGGCCGCCCGGTACTACCGCCTGGGGCGGAAATACGAGAAAGTCCGCATCGGCTGGCGTCAGCGTTTCGGTCCCGTCCTGGGCAATGACGCGCTGAACGACGTAGAGTTGGACGGCCACCGGCCCGCCGGCCTCGTTGTTGACTGCAAACGTCTGGACGGCGTCGTTGCCGGCCGGTGCAAACTGCATCGACATCGGCAGGAGTTGGAACGCCCCCGCCGCCCCGGCATTCAACGCAATCCAGGCCGCGGCGAGGGCGGCTGCGGCAGCGAGCGGCCTTGACGTCAAACGAGCCATCGGCATCGGCTTACTTCGAGGTGATCGTGAACGTCAGGGCCTCGGTGTAAGTGCCTTGGGGCAGAATAGTCGCGCCCACGGCGTACGCGATGTTTGCGACGCTCGCGAGGGCCGTTAGCTGCACCGCGGTGGTGTCGCTCCACTGCACCGACGAACCGGAGAATGTCAGAGACGATGCACCTTTGAGGAGCGTGAACGCTACATCCTCGGTGCCGGCGGAGTTCCAGAAGCAGGCCTGACCGGCGGCGCCACCGCATCGCCCGCCTGCGGCCAAGTTGGCGGAGGCCACGCTGACCGTGTAACCGGCCGGGGTGTTGGCCATCTCCGTCACGTCTGCGACCTTGAGCGAGGTCTCAGTGTGATTCGTCGAAAGGTCGAGGGTGGCCGCAATCGCCGTCCCCGTTACGGTGACGTCAACGTTAGCAGCGACCGCGCCGGAGAGGTTCAGGGGCGCGTTGTCGGTTGCCGAAATCGCGATCAGGGGCAGGAACGCAAGCGAAGCGACGGCGCCGGCCACCATCAGACCGAGGCCGCTGGCCTTCATCCTTCTCGTCGTCATAAGGCGTACTCCTTGGATTGAAACGAACCGCACCCAGCGACCGCTGACTCAAGCCGTCACGCTTGTACGGAGTCATGTACGGGGCAGACGGCCACAAACAATAGGTACTGTTCCTACCCCCTGCTGACGACTCTCCATGCCGCAAGTCCGGCGAGAATCCCTTCCGAGATTCAAATGTCAGCTTCTATCCACTAACTTTCGCCCGCGTCCGGATCGGCCTGATGGAACGGACTGTGGCCGGCGAGTTCGGCGATCTCGTCCTCGACGTGAGCACGCTCGGTCTCAAGATAGGTTTCCACGGCACGGCGGAAACCCGGGTCGCCGATCCAGTGGGCCGAATAGGTCCGCACCGGCAGGTAGCCCCGCGCCAGCTTGTGAGGGCCCTGGGCGCCCGCCTCGACCCGCGGCAGGCCGTGGGCGATGGCGTAGTCGATGGCCCGGTAGTAGCAGACCTCGAAATGCAGCGAGCGATGGGACTCGATGCAGCCCCAGTAGCGGCCGAACAAGCAGTCACGGCCACGCAGGTTCAGGGCGCCGGCGATGGGCTCGCCGCCGCGGAACGCCATTACCAGCACGACATCGTCGGCCATGCGCTCGCCGAGCAGACGGAAGAACCCACGATTGAGGTACGGCCGCCCCCATTTCCGGCCATCGGTGTCCGTGTAGAACGCGAAGAATGCGTCCCAATGCGTCTGCTTGATGGCCGTGCCCTGCAGGGTCTCGATGGCAATGGCGCCACCGGCGAGCGCCTGCTCACGCTCCTTGCGCACCGCCTTGCGCTTGCGCGAGGCAAGGTCGGCGAGGAACGCGTCGAACGACGCATAGCCGCGATTGTGCCAGTGGAACTGCTCGCCGGTGCGTTCGAGCAATCCGTGCGCGCCCATCAACGCGGATTCTTCGGCGCTGCTGAAATTGACGTGCAGAGACGACCAGCCGAGCCGTTTGGTCTCGGCGATCAGCGCGTCGAGCAGGGCGCTGCGCGCCGGTTCGACATCTTCGCCGGGGCGCACCAGAAGGCGCGGCCCAGGCACCGGCGAGAACGGTGCGGCTACCAGCAGCTTTGGGTAGTAGCTGCCGCCCGCGCGTTCATACGCCTCGGCCCAACCGTGGTCGAAGATGTACTCGCCGAATGAGTGGTCCTTGCGATAGGCGGGCGCGGCGGCGAGCAGGCCGTTCGCGTCTTCGAGAACCAGGTGGTGGGGCAACCAGCCGGAGCGTCCGCCGACGCAGCCTGACTCCTCGACGCAGCGCAGGAAGCGGTGGCTGATGAACGGGTTGTCGCCACCGGCGCAGGCATCCCACGCCGCCTCGTCGATCGCGGCGATGCGATCGACAACGCGGCTTCGCACCATCAGGTGAGCTCGAAGATCGCGTCGATCTCGACCGCGGCATCGAGCGGCAGCGAGTCGGTTCCCACGGCGAAGCGTGCGTGACGGCCCGCTTCCCCGAGCACTTCGGCCACCAGGTCCGAGGCGCCGTTGATCACCTGGGGGTGGTCCTTGAAGCCGGTGACCGCGTTGACGAAGCCGCCGAGCTTGACGCACCGGCGGACGCGATCCAGGTCGCCCCCGGCGGCCTGTTTTACCTGGGACAGGATGTTGATGGCACACAGGCGCGCGGCCTTCTTGGCGTCGTCGATGCTCAGCGCGCCGCCCACCTTGCCGGTGTATTGCAGCTTGCCGGCTTCCATCGGCAACTGGCCCGAGACGTAGACCATCGCGCCGGACTGTACGAAGGGAACGTAGTTCGCTACTGCGGGCGAGGGCGGCGGCAGGGTCAGTCCCAGCTCGCGCAACCGCGCATCGATCTTGCCTGCCAACAGAATTCCTCCGCTTCCGCACCCAACGCGGGGCGGAGATTAGCGGCAGGCGCGGCGGGGTGCCAGCCTAGCTGGCGAGGCGCGTGTAGCGCAGGCCGCGGCTGCGCTTTTGCCGGTACAGCGCGGCAGAGGCGCGCTGGAACAGACCGCCGAGGTCGGTCGTGTTGTCGTAGTTGGCGCAACCGATGCTCGCCTCGATGCCCATCCGATCGTCGCCAACGTCGACCATGGTTTCGCGCAACTGCGTCTGCAGGCGGCGAGAACGGTACAGGCCCTCGCGCGATCCGGTGTGTGCAAGCAGGACCGCGAACTGATCGCCGGTGAGGCGGGCGACGAAGTCCGACGTGCGCACGTTATTGATCAACACTTCGCCGAGCGCCCGCAGCACTTCATCGCCGGCGCCGTGGCCATAGCGGTCGTTGACCTCTTTGAAGCGATCGACGTCGAACAGCACGAGCACGCCTGTATCGCCGTAGCGGCGGGCGGAGTTGAGCACCTCGCGCAGGTGTTCCTCGAGGGCGCGGCGGTTCGGAATGGCGGTGAGGAAATCGGTGCGGGCGAGGGAGCGCAGGCTTTCAGCGTGTTCCTCGAGCAGCGCCATGCGCTCCCCGGAGCCCTTGACCATCGACAGGGCGCGTTCCAGCAGGGCGAGCTGACGGGTCTGTTCGACCCGCGTCATGGTGGGGTGACGGCAGATTGCGTCGACGATCTGTCCGGCCAGCACGCTCATTCGGCCTGCTTCGCTGTTGTCTGCTCGTACTGCGCCAATTGCGCCCATGGCTGGTACCTTGTGTTCCGCTCCGGGCCGTCCCGTGAACGGCTCCCTAGGGCGTTGAACAGCAACCGTCATGCCAGCGGAAATCATGGCCTATCAGTGGTTTAGCAACCGTAAACGCGGCAACTTGTGCTGCCCGGCAAAAGTCGCCGGTCAACGGAACGACATTCCCGGCTAAGGTGAGCTCATGAATCTGTTGCGCATTCTCGCCGTCGCAGCGGTATTCATCGGCTCGCCTGCAGCGGCTGCAGACCTGCAGCCGCACCGCGCTACCTTCACGTTGTCGCTCGGAGGCGGCGCCGTTCCGGGCATCCTCGGTGTTGTCGGCCGCATGATCGTCGAGTACGAGGCCGCCTGTGACGGCACCGTGACCCGGCAGGCGATGCAAATGCTGATCCGCGACGCCATGGGGAAGACCACCGAGACGCGCTATGCGTCGACGTTGTGGGAGCGCAGCGACGGGCGCGAAATGACCTTCGACACCAACGCCACGTTCGGCGAGCAGTCGGACCCGGCGTACGCCGGCCGCGCTCTGTTGGGTCAGGGAGACGCCGATCCCGGGCGCGTCACCTACGACGTGCCGGCCGGCGGAACCATGCAGCTGCGGCCGGGAACGATCTTCCCGACCGAACACACGCTGCGGACGATGGCTGCGGCGATGCGCGGCGAGACCCTGCTGACCGACGAGGTCTTCGAGGGCGGCGCGCCGATGAACTACACGCAGGTCACCGCCGCCATCACTCCCGCCCCGGCGGCGGAGCCGACCCTTGCCGGATTGGCCGAGCGGCGCGCGTGGAACGTGCGCGAGGCGCATTTCCGCCCCGGCGCGCGGGTGGAGGCACCGCAGTTCGAGGTGGGTTTCCGCGTATACGAGGGCGGCATCATAGACGCGCTTGATCTCGACTACGGCCCGTTCCGTGTCGTCGGCAAGCTGGCAACCCTCGAATTGCTGCCCGCTCCGCGCTGCTAAGACCAGGCTAGGGGCCGACCTGACTTGCGTCCGCGCTGCGGCGCGGCTAAAGGCTTGAGTGCTCGTCCGTTTGGCGGGTGTTTCCTGAGGGGATCGACGGGTGACGCCGCGCGAGCTGGTCGATATCCTGCGCAAGCACGAACGCTACGTGCGCCGTCAGTTGGACGGCCAGCGCGCCGATTTGCGCGGCCAGGACCTGTCCGGCCTACGCCTGCCCGGCCTGAAGCTGCAGGACGCGAGCCTGGCCGGGATCGACCTGCACAACGCCGACGTTAGCCAGGGCGACTTCAGCGGCGCTGACCTTTATGCCGCCAACCTTGAGCACGCCGTCGCCTCCCACGCCAACTTCGAGCGCGCCGACATGCGCGGCGTGCACATGAAGGGCAGCCTGCTCAACGGTGCGCGCATGCGCGGCGCCGACCTGCGCCCCGGCCTGGTGCGCAATGAATTGCAGACGACGGACTTGTCCGAGACCAAGCTCGACAATGCCGACATGGAACGGACGAAGCTCGACAACGGCAAGCTGCGCCATGCGTCGCTCAAGGAAGCGAACCTGCGGCGCCTCAGCGCTCCGAATGCGGACTTGCGCGGCGCCGACCTGACGGGAGCGGATCTGCGCTCGGCATTCCTGAGCGGGGCCGACTTGGCCGGCGCCAACCTCAGCAACGCCAACATCGGCCAGGCCAAGCTCCACGGTGCGCGTCTGATCGGCGCGCTGTTGGTTGGCGTCGACCTTACGTCGGCCGACTTGCGCGACGCCTCGGGGCTTGGCATCGCCAAGCTGGCGCCAGACGTCCAGAAAGCCGTGCGCGAACACATGGTGTGGTCGGAGTCCGGCGGCACACATGGCAACCGCGCCGTGCTTGAGCACGTCGACCTGCATGGCGCCGACCTTGCCGGCATCTATCTGAGCGGCGCCGGAATGAAGGGCGCCAACCTTTCGCACGCCATTCTGACCGGCGCGCAGTTCGTGCTGACCGATCTGCGCGAGGCGAACATGATGCACGCCGATCTGCGCAAGGCCGACCTGTCCGGTGCCATCATGATGGGCGCCAACCTGGCACACGCTAAGCTGTCCCATGCGATCATGAAGCCGGTCGAGCTGCGCGATCCGAAGGGCAACCTCACCGGCAAGATGGCGCCGACCAACGTGCGCGGCGCGACCTTCATCGACGCCGACATCAATCACCTCGACTGGTCTTCGGTGGCCGGCGCCGAGGAAATTACCAAGCTTGCCCAGACCCCGAAGTAGGGGCCGGCCACAGCCAGGCGGCGCCTCGCACGCCGCTCGAATCGCCGTGGCGGTTGCGCACCAGCGGCGTGGTCACGACGTCCGAAAAACAAAAGGCGCCCCAGCGCTTCGGCACCGCGTCGTACAGCCGGCCGATGTTGGAGACTCCGCCGCCCAGCACGATCACGTCGGGATCGAGCACGTTGATGACGCTGGCCAGGGCGCGCGCCATGCGCCCGGCATAGCGGTCGAGCCCAGCGAGGGCTCGCGCGTCGCCGCGGTCGGCCAGGTCGGCGATTTCTTCCGCGGTTGCTGGCCGGCCGGCTGCGGCCACGAAGTCGCGCGCCAGCCCGGGGCCCGAGAGGAAGGTTTCGATGCAGCCGTGCTTGCCGCAGTAGCAGGCCGGGCCGGGCCGTTCGTCGGCCTGGGCCCAGGGCAGGGGGTTGTGGCCCCATTCGCCGGCGACCGCGTTGGGCCCGGTCAGAACCGCCCGATTGACGACGATGCCACCCCCGGTGCCCGTACCAATAATGACGCCGAAGACCACCGAGTGCCCGGCGGCGGCCCCGTCCACCGCCTCAGACAGGGCAAAGCAATTGGCATCGTTGGCGACGCGCACGCGACGGCGCAACGCGGCAGACAGGTCACGGTCGAGCGGGTGGCCGATCAGCTTGGTGGAGTTGGCGTTCTTCACCAGGCCGGTGGCGGGCGACAACGTTCCCGGGATTGCGACGCCGACCGGTGTATCGGCGGATGCGCCGCACTCGGTGGCGAGGCCTTCGACCAAGGCCGCTATCGCGCGCACGACGCTCGGATAGTCCGCCTGCGGTGTCGGGACACGCCGGCGCACGCGCTCGGCGCCGTCGTCGCCAAGAACGATGCCTTCGATCTTGGTCCCACCCAGATCGATCCCGAGTCGCGGCACCTGTGCGTTACTCCGGGGGAACGAAGCCGGGCAACTTCATGCGGGCCCGCGCCGGCAACTCGGGGGCGCATTTCTGCTCGGCGCAGAACCGCAACAGCAGCGGTTCGTCGGACAACAGGTAGTCGAGGACAGCACCGAGCAGCACCGGGTCGTCGGCCTTGTCCCTGAGTTCGTCCGGCGCCAACCCGGTTGTATCCAGAAAGCGGCCCAGAACCTCATTTTCCGAGGCGAGGAAGGCGAGGACTTGAATCGCCAGGGTTGTGGCCTCGGTGGGCCCGAGGAGCGGGTGCTGTCTCACTTTGAAATTGGAGGGCATTAACTAATGCCTTCGGCCCGTCGATTTGCATCCAATGGGACTGCGCCGCTAGTTCTTGCGGCGGTATCATTCGCGGCGGTCGCCGCAATGACTCCGGAACTCTCCATCTTTCCCGCCCTCAGCTTCGTTGCGTCAGTGGCCGTGCTCACGATGGCCGTGTGGATCAATTTCGGCCGTCCGTGGCTGGAGCGCAAACGCTCTAAGACCCCGTTCCGGAGTCGCTTCCGCAATCCGGACGGTAGCGAGGTCAAGACCGATGAGCTGCGGGTGCCTGCGAACGCCGAAACTCATGTTCAGATCAACCGCATCGCAACGACCGGCTACCAAGAGCATGCGCTGATTTTTGGCTTCGACAACGACCAGCACCCCGAGCGCCCCGAGATACTGGGAACCGAGAACCACTTCATCGCTTATGGGCCAAGGCGCTCTGAGGTACTCCCCATTCGTGGGACAGTTTCTGCGTTGATCTAAGCTACGGTTTGGGTCTGCTGATCGGGTTCAGTTCACGCTCGTCATGCCACGAGGGCTGTCGGGTGGAGGTCCGGGCGTGAGCCCGGGCCGGAAGCCGACAGCCGCTCTCGATATACGCCGGCCGGCGTCTCGCCACCATGCGCGGCATGGGGGCGCCGGTGGTTGTAGAGCGTCATCCAGTCGCCGATGCCCTGCCGGGCCTCACGCCCGCCGGCGAAGGCGTGCAAGTAGACGCACTCGTACTTGATGGAGCGCCACAGCCGCTCGATGAAGATGTTGTCGAGGTAGCGGCCGCGGCCATCCATGGAGATTCGCACGCCCGCCTGTTGAAGGCGCTGCGTCCACGCCCATGACGTGAACTGGCTGCCCTGGTCGGTGTTGAAGATCTCCGGCGGGTTATGCCGGCCCAACGCCTCGTCCAGCGCATCGACGCAGAACTGCACGTCCATGGTGTTCGACAGACGCCAGGCCAGAACCTTGCGGCTCCACCAGTCCATGATCGCCACCAGGTACAGGAAGCCCTTGGCCAGCGGGATGTAGGTGATGTCGGCGCACCACACCTGGTTGGGCTGATCGACACGGACGCCGCGCAGCAGATACGGGTACAGCCTGTGTCCCTTGGCGGGGATGCTGGTCCGCGGTTGCCGGTAGATCGGCATCAACCCCGTCAGCCGCATCAGGCGGCGAACCCGCTTGATGTTCACCGCATGCCCCGCAGCCGACAGGTGCCACGTCATCTGCCGCGCCCCGTAGAACGGCGTCTCCAGGAACTGGCGGTCGATCTCCGCCATCAGGACGAGGTTCTCGTCGCTCTCGCCGTGCGGCACCCGATAGAACGTCGAACGGCTGATCGCGGCCAACCGGCACTGCCGGGCGATCGACAGGGTGGGATGGGGCTGGATCATCGCTTTGCGCTCCTGCCGGGGAGCAGACGCAGCCCGCGTTCCAAAAAATCCCGCTCCACCGTCAG
>CAMDCA010000056.1 GCA_945889645.1 Rhizobium sp. Q54 | reverse complement strand
GTTTTGGTCTCATCTTCGTTCCTACGTCACTGCGATGAGACCAAAACCCTCCGCTAGCGGGAACCCTCAATCTGTCTCATTGGCGCTGACGGCGGACAGCACGCCAACCCAGCGAGAAGCTACTCAGAACAACTTAGCGGACCGGGTTCAGTGCCCCGACAGCACTGAAATTGTTGCTTTGATGCGGTGGTCTGTAAACGACAATATCCGCGCACAATCCATCGCGCGCCGCCCCTGGGCTATGGCCGCTGCCTCCCGTTGAAGCAGCTGGGAACGACACAACGCCATGCGCGCGCCATCCGTCCTACTGAGCCACAACTCTCAAGGGCTCTATACGTCCCTGCTCGGTGCCCTTTCGAAAATTGAAAAATTCCGGGGCGCGGCACTGACCGACCCCCGTCTCCCCCCAGTGTTTTTCCCCCCATGGCGGGACCTCCCCCGGCTTGGGGCCGGAACGATGTCTTGCCACACACCTGCCACACCGAAATGCGAGAATCGGTTCGTTCGGCGGCAAGACCGCTGTCACTCAGGTTGGCTAACGCACTGGATTGGAAGGCTCTGACGTCGCGCGCGGAGCAAGCGCAACCCTCGTCGTAAGCTTGGGAAGCTTCTGCTCTGCCATTGAGCTACACCCGCGTCCCAAAGCCACAATGGGCGGAACGGCCGAGCGCCGTCAAAGGGCCGGGTGCCCGCGCGCTTGACGGCGCGGCGCATGGGGGACTATCAGGGCCTCGATCCGACACAGGCTTGGCTTGCGTTCGCTCCGTGGTCATTTGGGCCGGTCGCCTTGCAGCCACGTTAAACCCCCGAGGGGCGTGCTTTGCCACGCAAGTCGCTAAGAAGCCGGGCGCTTGAACCCCGGCTGAAGGCCGGGGTTTTTGTTGGGTGACGAAGATGGCACGACCGGGGAAGAACCGCGGCAAGGGCACCAACGAGTGGCGGCCGCGGACGCAGATGGTGCACGCCGGCATCGAGCGGTCGCAGTTCGGCGAGACCAGCGAGGCACTGTTCCTGACCTCGGGCTACGTCTACGACGCGCCGGAGCAAGCCGAAGCGCGCTTCAAGGGCGAGAACCCGGGCTACATCTATTCGCGCTTCGGCAACCCGACGGTGTCGATGTTCGAGCAACGCATGTGCGCGCTGGAAGGCGCCGAAGCGGCGTGGGCGACGGCCACCGGCATGGCGGCAGTGAACGCCGCCCTGATGTGCCAACTCAAGTCCGGCGACCGGGTCGTCGCGGCGCGGGCGCTGTTCGGCTCCAACCGCTACATCCTGGACGAGATCCTGCCGCGCTTCGGCATCAAGGTGACGCTGGTCGAGGGCACTGACCTTGGCCACTGGAGCCGCGCGCTGAAGCAGCGGGCGCAGATCGCATTCCTGGAGACGCCGTCCAATCCCAGGCTGGAGATCGTCGATCTCGCGGCGGTCGCCGAGATTGCGCACAAGGCCGGGGCGCAGGTCATCGTCGACAACGTATTCGCGACGCCGGTGCTGCAGCGGCCGCTGGAGTTCGGTGCCGACGTCGTCGTGTACTCGGCGACCAAGCACCTCGACGGGCAGGGCCGCGTGCTCGGCGGCGTCGTGCTGGGCTCGAAGGAGTTCTGCGACACCAAGGTCATGCCGTTCATTCGCCACACCGGGCCGAGCCTATCGCCGTTCAACGCCTGGGTGCTGTTGAAAGGCCTGGAGACGCTCGACCTGCGCGTGCGCGCGGCGTCCGACACCGCCGCCACTGTCGCCGATTTCCTTGCCGAGCAGCCGGGCGTGACGCGTGTGCTGTATCCGGGCCGCACGGACCATCCGCAGCATGCGCTGGCGATGGACCAGATGGAGGCGGGTGGCACGCTCATCAGCTTCGACGTTGCCGACGGCAAGGACGCCGCGTTCGATCTGCTGCGGCGCCTGAACCTGATCGTGATCTCCAACAACCTGGGCGACTCCAAGAGCCTGATCACCCACCCGGCGACGACCACCCACCAGCGCCTGGCGGTGGAGGAACGGGCCCACCTGGGGATCGGCGACGGGCTGTTGCGCCTGTCGATCGGACTGGAGGACGGCGAGGACCTGAAAGAGGACCTCGGGCAAGCCCTGGGCGGCCGGAAACCCAAGCGCCGTGCCGCTTTACAAGGCCGGAAGCGAGGGCGATAGTACGGCTAATCTCTTAGATTTCCGGTTGGGCAGGGGCGTCATGTATCGTCGCACGACGCGCTCGATCGAAATCACCGTTAGACCGATGTATCTCGAGGACCAGTCCGAGCCCGCGAGCGATCACTACGTGTGGGCCTACTGGGTGCGGATCGAGAACCACGGCCACGACACGGTCCAGCTGCGGACCCGCCACTGGCGCATCACCGATGCGTCGGGGCGCCTCCAGGAGGATCACGGCGACGGCATTTCGGGCGAACAGCCCGTGCTGGAGCCCGGCAAAGCGTACGAGTACACATCCTTGCGTCCGTTGCGCACGCCGTCGGGCATCATGGCCGGCACGTACGAGATGGACGCGGCCACCGGTGAGCGTTTCGCGGTTGAGATTCCACCCTTCTCGTTGGACAGCCCGTATCAAGAGCGGCGACTGCACTAGGACGACAATGGCAGAGCCGAACTACCGGCGCACGACCCGCTCGATCGAGGTCACCGTCACGCCGACATATCTGGCCGAAGACTCGGAGCCCGCGCGCGACGCGTATGTGTGGGCGTACCGTATCCGCATCGAAAATCTCGGCGCCGAGACGGTGCAACTGCGCACGCGCCATTGGCGCATCACGGATGCATTCGGGCACCTGCAAGAGGTGCGCGGCTACGGCGTCATCGGCGAGCAGCCGGTGCTGCGACCAGGCGACCACTTCGAATACGAATCACGCTCCGGGTTCATTCACACCCCGTCGGGCGTGATGCTCGGCACGTACCAGATGGAGACCACGGCGGGCGAACGCTTCGACGTGCAGATCCCGGCATTCTTCTTGGAAAGCCCGCATCAGCCGGCGGAACAGCGGCTGCACTAGCCGCGGCCGCGGCGGCTCCTATGTCGAGTGCGACCGCACTCGCCACCCTTCAACCACTTCGAGGAGAGACACGACATGGCAGCGCCGCGACGCAAGGCGAGCAAGGCCGCACCTTCGACCGGCCGCCCCAGCCGCGAGGAAGCGCATGACGCGATCCGCACCCTGATCCGCTGGGCCGGCGATGACCCGCGCCGCGAGGGGTTGCTGGAGACGCCGGACCGCGTCGCGCGCGCCTGGGAGGAGATGTTCGCCGGCTACAACCAGGACCCGGTCGCCTTCCTGCGCGGCACCTTCGAGGAGATCGAGGGCTACGACGAGATGGTGATTCTGCGCGACATCCGCGTTGAGTCGCACTGCGAGCACCACTTGATGCCGATCGTCGGCACGGTGCACATCGCCTACCTGCCCGAAAAGCGCGTCGTTGGCATCTCCAAGCTGGCGCGCCTGATCGACGTGTATGCCAAGCGCCTGCAGATCCAGGAGAAGCTGACGGCACAGATCGCCAACTCGCTCAACGACGTGCTGAAGCCGCGCGGCGTAGGTGTCATCGTCAACGCGGTGCACCACTGCATGACCACGCGCGGCGTGCACAAGACCGGCGTCTCCATGGTGACGAGCCAGATGCTGGGCGCGTTCCGCGACGACGCGCGCACGCGGCGCGAGTTCCTGGCGATCGTAAACGGCGGCGCGAACTCGCGCGAGTCCTAAGCCGCGCGGGCCCCATGGATGCGCGCGCGATGCTGGACCGGCTGGTAGCGTTCGATACGACGAGCGCCAAAACTAACCTGCCCTTGCTCGCGTTCATTTCCGACTACCTGGCGAACCACGGCGTGCGATCCGAGTTGGTCCGCGACGACACCGGCGAGAAGGCCAACCTGTGGGCAACCATCGGGCCGGACAAGCCGGGCGGCGTCGTGCTGTCGGGCCACACCGACGTCGTTCCCGTCACCGGCCAGGCATGGGACACGGATCCGTTCCAAGTAGTCGAGAAGCAGGGCCGGCTGTACGGCCGCGGCACCGCGGACATGAAGAGCTTTCTCGCGGTGGCCCTTGCGCTGGTGCCGGAATTCGCAACAGCACGCCTGCGGGTACCGATTCACTTCGCCTTCTCGTATGACGAAGAAGTCGGCTGCGTTGGCGTGCGCCGCCTGATCCCACGCTTGCAGGAAGGCAACGTGCGGCCCAAGGCGGTGATCGTCGGCGAGCCCACGTCGATGCAGGTGGTGACCGCGCACAAGAGCATTCGCACGTATCGCACCACGGTCACCGGCGTCGAAGCGCACGCCAGCCGCTCGGAGCTTGGCGTCAACGCCATCCTGTACGCCGCCAAGCTGATCGCCTTCCTGCGCAAGGCGGCGCAAGAGTTTCGCGACAACGGCAATCCGGCGATCGGCTATGAGCCGCCGTATCCGACCATCAACGTCGGGATGATCGAGGGCGGCACAGCGCTCAACATCGTGCCGAAGACGTGCACGTTCCTGTGGGAGTTCCGCACGATGCCGGAAGCCGACAGCCAGGACCTGTTGCGCCGGTTCGAGCAGTTCGCGACCGACGAAGTACTGCCGCGCATGCGCGCCGAGATGCCTGCCGCCAGCATCGTCACAACGCCGACGCACCAGGTGCCGGGCCTCACCGACGAGCCGTCCTCGGACGCCGCGACCCTGGCGATGGCGCTGGCGGCGAGCAATCAGCCGCATCGTGTCTCGTATGGCAGCGAGGCGGGCCTGTTCCGCGCCGCCGGATTGTCCACCGTGCTGTGCGGCCCCGGCGATATCGCCGACGCGCACCGCCCCAACGAGTCCGTTGCGATCGCGCAGATCGAAGCGTGCTTGCGCTTCCAGCGCGGACTGGTCGCACACCTCTCCGCATGAGCGCCGCGGCGCGCGACGGCATGAGCGTGCCCCCCCGCGACGAGACGGAGGAAAATCGCGTCCTGGCGGCGGTGCCGTGCCTTGCGGCCGTGGTGGACATCGTCCTGCGCCTGCTGCCGTTCGAAACCGCCGCCGCGTTCAACGTGCTGGATCTTGGGGGCGGTTCCGGCCTGCTGGCGGCAGCGATCCTCGGACGCTTCCGCGAGGCGCACGTCACGGTGATGGAGGAAGCCGAGGGCTTGCGCGGCGCTGCTGAGCGCCGCCTCGGCGACGTACCGGGGCGATACCAGATCGTGCCGCAGGCGTTCGAGCAAGTCGAACTGCCGCGCGGCTTCGACGCCGTCGTGTCGCTGCTGCGGTTCCACCATGTGGAGGAAATCGCGCGGCGCGCCGTGTACCGCGAAGTCTATGGCGCCTTGTTGCCGAACAGCCTGTTTCTCGTCGCCGACAAGGTGCGCGCACCCTCGCCCGCCGTCGCGGCGCTGCATCTGCGCGCCAGTCCGCCGGCGCCGGATGTGCCGGCCGAGCGCGGACTGCTGCTGTCGCACGAGCTGCCGTGGCTGGTGAACATTGGCCTGCGCGACGTCGACATTCACTACAAGAACATCGACTACGCGGTGTATGGCGGCCGCCGCCCAAGGGCGTCCGACTTCAAGTTTGGCGAATTGAAAGACGACGAGCCGCCGCGCGCGCGCGCGCCGCGGGACAAGGGCTAGCGGATCACCGCGCCCATGTACTGACGAATGCCCGCCTGCATCTGGCGGTCGAAATCGTCCATCAGGCCTTGCATCAGCTGGCTGTAGACCTGGGTGCGCTGGTTGAGCGTGGCGCTCTCGGGCAGGGTCTGGGTGCGAACGACGCGTGAGCGCGTCTGCGCCGTGCGGCCCTGGCCGCTGTATTCGATGCTGACCTCGAGGGCCCCGTCGTAGCGGGTGTCCTGCTCGTCATAGAGCAGACCGCCAAAGCCGGGACGGGTCGGCAGTTTGACCTCGACCACGCTGGCGTCATGCACGATCACGCGCACCACGCCGCTCGCACCGGCGGCGGCAAGACGCGCGCGCGTCCAGTCGCGCACGGCCGCGGCTGGGGTCTGGTTGAACTGATGTTCGACGTTGGGCGGCGCCAGCGTCGGACGGTAGTTGTCGACGAACTGCACTTCGGCTGCGTCGAACCGCACCTGGGCAGCGTTGGCGAAGGCAACAGGACCGGGCTGTGGCGGCGCCGCGGTCGCGCAGGCGCCAAGCCCGAGAGCCAGGACGGCCATGAGGGCCAAAGCGACGTGGCGAGAGGCTGCCGACATTGGCCCATCCGTAGCAGGGACGGGGGCCGCACTCAATGCAGTGGATTCCGGAGGGTGGCCGGCGGCCTTTAGATGCCGAGGTCGGCCGGCACGAATCGGTAGTGGGCGTGGCAGAACTCGCAGGTCACGGCGATCTCGCCGTCCACCACCATTTCGGCCATCTCCGAGGCCGGAAACGAGCGCAGAACCATATCGACGCGTTCGCGGCTGCAACGGCAGCGCGCCTCGACCGCGACCGGATCGAAGGCCCGCAAGTCGTCTTCGGGGAACAAGAGATGCAGCGTGTCCCGGGCTGACAGAGTCGGATCCAGGAGGTCGAAGCGCCCGCTGCTGCCGACCAGGGCGAGGGCGCGGCGCCACTCGTCGTCATTGCGCTCAAGGTAGTTCTTGCCCGGCATGCGCTGGATCAAGACACCGCCGGCACGCCACTGGCTCCGCCCGCTGCCGTCCATGCGCGTGACGCCGCCGACGTCGACGCGGATGGCGGCGTCGAGCTGTTCGGACTGGCGAAAGTAGGCGTGCACGCTCTCGACGATGCTGGGACCTTCGAGCGCAGTGACGCCCTGGTAGCGTTCCGCGCCCGGTGTGGGTTCGACCGTGAACGCCAGCGAGCCCTTGCCGAGCAAGCGCTGCATGGTGCTGTGCTCGACCGGGCCATCCTGCAGCGCAGCGGCGACCTTGGGACCGTCGAAGCGCGCATAACCGCGCAAGCGTGCGGGTGCCGTGTCGCCCTCGTCGCCGCCCGGCGCGCGGTATTCGGCGATCATCAGCGGGACCGGGCCGTCGCTCGATGTTTGCAGGCTGAGCGTGCCCTGAAACTTGAGGGCGCCGGCGGAGGCGACGGCGACGACCAGCAGTTCCCCGAGCAGAGTAGCGACCGCCTCCGGATACGCGTGACCGGCGAGAACGCCGTCCAACGCCGGCCCAAGGCGCACGAGGCGGCCACGAACATCGGCGCGCTCGATGGAGAACGGCTGCACCACGTCATCGGTCGCGACGTGCGTAGCAGGACGTGTACGCATGGCAGAGTCCTCTTCCCGACTAGGCGCCGAGGCACCACGCAAGGATCGCCTTTTGCGCGTGCACCCGATTCTCGGCCTCGTCCCAAACCGCGGACTGCGGTCCGTCGATGACGGCGGCCTCGACCTCCTCGCCCCGGTGGGCGGGCAGGCAGTGCAGGAAGATAGCGCCCGGTTTCGCACTTGCCAGGAGCGACGCCGTGACCTGGAAGCCCTCGAGCAACTGCTTGCGGCGATCGCCGTCCTTGTCGTTCATCGACACCCAGGTGTCGGTCATGACGCAGTCGGCACCGGCCACCGCCGCGTTGACGTCCGTGGTGGCGCGGACATTGCCGCCGCGATCGCAGGCCCACGTCACCATGGCCGGCGTCGGGCCAAGCTCGGCGGGACAGGCGAGGCGCAGGTCGAAGCCGAACTGAACGGCAGCGTGCATCCACGACTGCGCCATGTTGTTGCAGGCGCCGACCCAGGCCAGGACCTTGCTGCGGATCGGGCCGACGCGTTCTTCGAAGGTCATGATGTCGGCCATGACCTGGCACGGATGGCTGCGATCGGTGAGACCGTTGATGACCGGAACCGTCGCGTGCTCCGCCATGTCGAGCAGCGCCTGGTGGTCGCGGGCGCGGGCCATAATGCCGTCGACGTAGCGCGACAGCACGCGGGCCGTGTCGGCCACGGTCTCGCCGCGGCCGAGCTGCAGTTCTTCCTGGCGCAGGATGATCGAGTCGCCGCCGAGCTGTGCCATGGCGACCTGGAATGACACGCGCGTACGGGTCGACGGCCGTTCGAAAAGCATTGCGAGCATGCGTCCCGCCAACGGCGCATCGGCATCGCGCGCGCCGCGGCCGATGATCGTGGCGCGGTTGCGTTTGCGCTCGACCGCGTCGCTGAGGATGCCACGCAGTGTGGCGGCATCGACCTGGTGCAGGTCGAGGAAATGGCGCGGCGCGGTCGTGACCACCGGCATCTTCATGACGCGAGGGACCGGCAGACGGATTCGAGAATGCGGCCCGCCTCGTCGACATGGGATTCGTCGATGACCAGCGGCGGCACCAGGCGCACGACGTTGTCGCCGGCGGGCGCAACCACCAGACCGCCGTTGCGCAGGCCTTCGATGAGTGCCGCGTGGTTCCTCGCTTCGCCTTGGGCGCGCAGGCCGAGCAGAAGACCGCTGCCGCGCAACTCGGCGATTACGCTCGGATACTCGGACGCGAGCGGGGCCAAACGCTGGCTCAGCGCACCGGCGATGCGGCGCACGCCTTCGAGGAATCCTTCGCCCAGCACGACGTCGAGCACGGCGTTACCGACGGCGACGGCGAGCAGGTTGCCGCCGAAGGTCGAGCCGTGGCTGCCGGCGGTCATCACCGCGGCGACCGCATCGGTCGCCAGCACCGCGCCGATCGGGAATCCACCACCCAGTCCCTTGGCCACGGCCATGAGGTCGGGTTTGATGCCTTCCCACTCGTAGGCGAATAGGCGCCCGGTGCGACCGACGCCGGTCTGCACTTCGTCGAGGAACAGCAGCAGGCCGTGCTCGTCGCACAACCTGCGCAGCGCGCGCAGGAAGCCGGACGGCGGCACGCGTGCGCCGGCTTCGCCCTGCAGCGGCTCGACCAGAATCGCGGCGGTGTCTTTGGTGATGGCGCGGCGAGTCGCCTCAATGTCGCCGTAGGGGACCTGGTCGAAGCCCTCAACGCGCGGATCGTAGCCCGCGAGATGCTTGGCCTGACCACCGGCGGCCAGCGTCGCCAAGGTGCGGCCGTGGAACGCGCCGGCAAACGTGATGACGCGGTAGCGCTCCGGGTGGCCCGTTTCGTCGTGGTAGCGGCGCACCATCTTGAGGCCGCCCTCGACCGCCTCGGCGCCCGAATTGCAGAAGAACGCCTTGTCGGCGAACGAGTGTTCTACGAGGCGAGCGGCGAGCCGCTCCTGCCCCGCGATGCGATACAGGTTCGACGTGTGCCACAGCGTTTCGGCCTGCACATGCAGCGCGGCGACCAGGTGGGGGTGACAGTGCCCGAGCGAAACTACCGCCACGCCGGCGGCAAAGTCCAAATAGCGCCGCCCGGCGCCATCGAACAAATAAGGTCCCTCGCCCCGCTCAAACGAGATCGGGGCCCGGGCATACGTGGACATCAACGCTGGGAGCACAAAGCCTCGCCCCTGGCGGCCTGTGGAAAAACGACGCTCCGAAGGCGGCCGCCGTTGGAGAAGCGGCGAAGTATGGGTAGGGCCCGCGGCCCTGTCAACCGCGGAAAGCCGCGGATTTCCTGGGTTTTCAGAGAGTGAGGGGTGGCAGAGAAGCCTGCCCGCCACCCCGCTCGATGGCTGTTTGCCTACATTCCCGGCATGGGCAGGAATTCGTGAACCTGAATCCAGGTGCCCTTCATCATCAGATGCGGGTGGCCGTTGAAGGACTTGGTGACCGAGGCGAGGTCCCTGCTCTGAAGGATCGAGTAGCCGCCGAGGGTGCCCTTCCCTTTGGTGATCTTCTTCCCGGTCACGTTGCCGCTGTCGCCGAGCGGGAGGCCCAGGTCGACGATCTTCTTGGCGTTCTTCTTGGCCCATTTCATCCACGCGTCCATGCCGGCCTTGGCCTGCTCCGGCGTGGCCTTGGCCATCTGTTTTTTGGCGGAAATCGGCGCGTGATAGAGCACCAGGAACTTCTTCATTGAGTATCCCCCGAGGATTGTCGCGGCCGGGCACCCTTGCCCAGCGCCAGTGGCGCCCCAGGTTCCAGCCGAGCCTATACCGGGGCCGAGGGGGCACTGCCTTGTCCGTCACCACTTACCACAACCCGCGCCGCACCAAGTCGCGGGCGGCGCTGGCCGTCCTGCGTGAGCAGGGCGTCGAACCGGACGTCATCGAGCACGTCCTGGAATGTCTGAGCCTGGAGCCGCGGGAAATCCTGCGCACAGGGGAGGAGCCCTATCAGCGGCTCCACCTCGACAACCCCGAGATGTCGCGCAAGGCCTTGATCACCGCCATGGTCCACAATCCGATCCTCATCGAACGGCCGATCGTCGTGGCCGATCGTCGTGGCCGATGGGATGGCCGTGGCGACGGCCACCGGAGGCCGTCATGACGCTGCTGACCAGCCGCACCCGGCAGCCCGGCGCACCGCCAACGTGTGACCGACTGCCGGCCGTTCACGACGTTGGAATGCACCGTGTCCCCTAGGTGGGCTATGAGTCGAGGCGCCTTGTTAACCACCCATTAACCAGTTTAACCGCCTATTCAGCGGTAACCGGAGGTCCCGGGCAAACCGAAAAGGTCGAGCCCGGTCAAAGAGATGGCTGACGCCAAAGCCAAAGAGCAACGAGCGTGGATCTGGACGGTGCTGCAGCCCCTGGGGCCGATGTACCGCGAGGTCGTGATTGCGTCGTTGTTCCTGAACCTGCTCGCACTGGCGGTGCCAGTGTTCACGATGCAGGTCTATGACCGCGTCATCTTCACCGCCGGCCTCACCACCCTGCAGGGCCTGGGCATCGGCGTGATGGTGGCGGTCGCCTTCGACTTCTTCTTGCGCCAGACGCGCAGCCGCATCATGCAGCGCGCGGCGCTGCGCATCGACGTCACGGTTGGACAGAAGGTGTTCAACAAGGTGATGGCGCTGCCGCTGTCCGAATTGGAGAACAAGCAGGCGGCGTTCTGGCAGGCGCTGTTCCGCGACATCGACACGGTGCGCAACACGCTGTCAGGCCCATCCGCGCTGCTGCTGGTCGATCTGCCGTTCGCCTGCCTGTTCCTGTTCCTCATCATCATCATCGCCGCGCCGGTCGCCTGGGTGCAGGCGATCATCCTGCCGACGTTCGTGTTCCTCGCCTGGCGCTCGGCATCCGATCTCGGCGCCTCGAGCGCGGCGGAAAAGGAATCCGGCTACGGCCGCGACATCATGCTTGCCGAGATGATCGCCGGCCGCACGACGGTGAAGGCGCTGGCGCTGGACGATGATCTACGCCCGATGTGGGAAGCCAAGCAGGCTGACACCATCAAGAAGTCGGTGCAGCGCGGCGCCAAGTCCGACACCTACCAGAACTGGGGCGCGGAACTGGCGACCTTCTCGACCATCGCCATGACCACCGTCGGCGCGCTGGCGATCATCGACCTCAACCTGACCATGGGCGCGCTGATCTCGGCCAACATGCTGACCGGCCGCATCCTGGGACCGTTCAACCAGCTGGTCGGCAGCTGGCGCAACTTCTCGTCGTTCCTCGCGGCCCTGGAGCGCCTTGGCGGCGTGCTGGAGATGCAGGAAGAGCGCCAGGCGGTCACCATCCAGCTCGACCGTCCGCGTGGCGAGATCACGCTTGACCAGGTCTCGTACAGCTACGGCCCGAACACGCCGAAGGTGCTGGACAGCGTTCGCCTGCACATCGAGCCGGGCAAGCTGATCGCCATCGTCGGCGCCAATGGCAGCGGCAAGACCACGCTGATGAAGGTGCTACAGGGTCTGTACAAGCCGAGCAGCGGACGCGTCTTGCTCGACGGCGCCGACATCAACCAGTTCACGCGGCGCGAGATGGCGTCGTGGATGGGCTACGTGCCTCAGGACGCGTTCCTGTTCTCCACCACCATCCGCGACAACATCATCAAGGGCCACCCCAACGCCACCGACGAGGAAATCGTCGCGGCGGCGAAGCTGTCCGGCCTGCACGACTTCGTCATCGACTACCCGGACGGCTACGGCACCAACATCGGCGAATCTGGCCGCACCTTGTCGGGCGGTTTGCGCCAGCGCCTGACCATTACCCGGGCCTTGCTGGGCGACCCGCCGATCCTAATTCTGGACGAGCCGTCGTCGAATCTCGACCGCGACGGCGAACAGGAATTAGTGGCCACGCTCAAGCGGTTAGCGGAGAACCACACCGTGATTGTCATCTCGCACAGCCCGAGCGTACTGTCTTCCTGCGACTTGGTTCTGGTCATGCAGAAGGGCCGTGTTGTGCGCTCGGGCCGGCCGGACGATGTGCTGCCGCCCTCGATGCTCACCCGCCCGCTCGTTGCAGCGCCCGCGGCGCTGCCGACCATCCGGCGCCAAGCGTAACTTGGCCCGGCGTACCGGGGACGGGGGGCAGCCCAGACAAACGGCATGACGACGACCACCACCAGCGAACTCGAAGACCTGATCAAGGCGCAGCCGATTCGGGCGGGCCGCCCGATCGCGTGGGCGATCATGATCCTGCTTTCGGTCGCCGGCGGCTGGACCTACTTCACGCAACTGACAGAGGTCGCGACCGCGACCGGCTCTGTGATCCCGCAAGGTCAGGTGCGCACCGTGCAGCACCTGGAAGGCGGCATCGTCTCCGGCATCTACGTGCGCGATGGAGACATGGTGATCGCGGGCCAGCAGCTTCTGCAGATGGACCTGGCGCGCACCGACCTCAATCCATTGGAAATCCGCGGCCGCCTCGACGGCCTGCTCATCATGCGCGCCCGTCTGACCGCCGAGAGCCGCGACATCCCGCCGGTCTGGCCGGCCGATGCCGTGGCGCGCCAGCCGCAGATCGCAGCGGCCGAAGTGCAGTCGTACGAATCGCGCCGCGCGCAACTGGAGACTTCGGTCGCGGTGCTGACCCAGGTCGCGGAGCAGCGCCGCCTGCAAGTCAAGGAATTCGAGGCACAGCGCCTGTCGCTGCAGGCCGAACTGCAGCTGGCGACGGAGAAGTTCAAGATATCCGAGGACCTGCGGCGCGACAACCTGGTGACGCGCATCGAGCACCTCGAACTCGAGCGCTCCAAGCAGCAGCTCGAAGGCCAAGTCGCCACCATCTCTGTGTCCATTCCGCGCGCCCAGTCGGCGTTCGAAGAGTCGCAACGCAAGATCGAAGAGACTCGCCTGCAGTTCCGTCGCGAAGTGCAGACTGCGTTTGCGGACAATGCAGTCAACGTCGCCCAAATGGAGCAGCAGCTGGTAGAAGTGACGCGCCAGCAGGACCGCACGACAATCACCAGCCCGATCGATGGCGTCATCAAGAACGTCAAGGTGCGCTCGCTTGGCGACGTGGTGAAGCCGGGCGATGCCATCATGCAGGTCGTGCCGGTGTCCGACACTCTGGTGATCGAAGCCCGCCTCAGCCCGATGGATCGGGGCTACGTCACGCTCGGCCAAGGCGCGCTGGTCAAGGTGTCGTCGTATGACTTCGTGCGCCACGGCGGACTCGACGGCAAGGTCACGCTGATCGGCGCCGACGCCGACCTCGACGAGAAGGGCAACCCGTACTTCCGCGTGTTGGTGCAGACCGATCGCGCCTACCTGGGCGACGACGCGAAGCCGATGCCCATCAGCGCCGGCATGCAGGCCACGGTCGACATCATCACCGGCACCAAGTCGGTGCTGGAGTACCTGGTACGGCCGGTGCTGAAGATCCGCTACGAAGCGTTCAAAGAGCAGTAGGCGCTACCGGTGCGCCATGTGTTCGCAGCCCTGGTCCTTGCCTGGGCTGCGTTCTGTTTTTCAGGCCCGGCAGGCGCGGTCACCGACGAGGTCATCATGATCCCGCTGGAGACCGCGGCGGGCCCGGCCCTGGTGCCGGTGTGGGTCGTCTATCCCGATGGCTATGACGCGACCAAACCGACCGTCGCTCTGCTCGCCTTCCCGCCGGGGGCGCAGGACCTGTCGATGGTGGACGCCAACTTCAACTGGTTCGTGCCGGAGGCGATGAAACGCAATTGGCTGGTGATCGGCCCGACCGCGCCCGAGGGCCGTGGCTTCGCGCGCCTCGGCCGCGACCTGATCGGACCGCTGTTGGACGAGCTGCTCAAGCGCTTCCCGGTGGCCGACGGTAAGTTCCACCTCGGCGGCCAGTCGAACGGCGGAAATTCCGCATTCGCAGCCGCCCTCGATTTCCCCGAGCGGTTCCGCTCGATCACCGTGCTAGCGGGTGCGCCGCCCGACGCGGCGGAGAACGACAACGTCGGCCGCCTGAAGGGCATGCCGGTGAACATGTTCGTCGGCGAGTACGATGACGGCTACCTGCCGCGCATGACCGCGACGCGCGAGGCACTCCGCGCGGCCGGCGTGTGGACCAACTTCACCATCGTGCCGGGTTCCGGCCACGTGCTGAACGACCTACGCGGCCGCAACGCGCAGTTCATCTTCGCGGGGATGGAGTAGCGCACATCGTTCTGTCCGCCGTCAGCGCCAATGAGACAGATTGAGGGTTCCCGCTAGCGGAGGGTTTTGGTCTCATCGCAGTGACGTAGGAACGAAGATGA
>CAMDCA010000055.1 GCA_945889645.1 Rhizobium sp. Q54 | reverse complement strand
CCACGACCGCGATCACTCGTCCGCGCAAATCACCAGAGTAAGGTTTCGGCATTCATGCTGGCCTCCATCTCCCAGCCAGCATCTTGAATCACACCTGCGCCCTCACGTGAATCCCCCGCGATTCAACCCGATCTCAAAGTGCTCTAGAGCTGATCCGCGCGGCGGCGCCAGATTTGGATTCCTCGGTCATCGACATCGGCGGCGGCGCATCCCTGCTAGTCGACGCGTTGCTGGCCGACAGGCGGACCGACCTCACCGTGCTCGACGTCTCGGAGGTCGCGCTGCAGCACACGCAAGCGCGCCTTGGCGCCCGTGCTGCCGACGTGGCCTGGAGCGTCGCCGACATGACGGCATGGCGGCCGCCCCGCACGTGGGATGTCTGGCATGATCGCGCTGTGTTCCACTTTCTGGTCGGACATTCCGAGCAGGACGCCTATCTCGGATCGCTCCACGCCGGCACCAAGACCGGCGCGACGGCGATCGTGTTCACGTTCGCGTTGGACGGGCCGGAGCGCTGCAGCAGCCTGCCGGTGCAGCGCTATAGCCCCGCGACCCTCGCGGCGCGCGTCGGACCCGGATTCGTGCTGGAGGGCGAAGGCCGCGTGCTGCACCGAACCCCGACGGCGAGCGAACAAAGGTTTTCCTACGCGGTGCTGCGGCGGCGGTAGGAGCCGGGCGCGCCTCGCCAAAGAGGCCTCCGGCACGCTATCGTCGCGCGTTCCACAACGACGGTGCGCTGATGCGCTCGCTCCACATTGGGTTCCTCGCGGCACTGGGCATCGCCGCCACATTTTCGGTGACGTCGGCTCAGCAGGCGGCCACACCGCGCCCTGGCGTGCTGACCGACGATTTCGGCGGCGTGCCGAACTTCGAGGTGGCGGCGCAGTGCATCGACTGGGCGGTGGGCCGCACGACCGAATGGCACACGCATCCGGGCGACGAGACGGCGCTGGTGATCGCGGGCGAGCTGCAGGTCGAGATCGAGGGCGTGCCGACGCGCATCGTCAACGCGGGCGAGGCGTATCACAACAAGATGGGACAGGTTCATCGCACCACCAACATCAGCGCCGGGCCGGCGCGTACGTGGGCGGTGTTCGTGGTCGAGAAAAGCAAGCCGCGCAACACGAATGCGGCGATGCCGCCTGGATACGCGAACTAGAGATTTGAAGGGGAAGCACGAATGAGCGCCGTTCTGCTGGCGGCCGGTGGGGCCGCCATTGTTGTTGCCGTGATGGCTGGGCGCGTGGCGATTCTCGGATTGCGTTCGGGTGGGCCGCGCATCGCGGCCGCCGTCCTTGGCGTGTGGCTAATGGCGGGCGGCGCGACGTTGGCCGTGTTCGACAGCGGCATTTTCAGCACGGCGTCCGGCAGCGCAGATGGGGGCCAGCCGGCGGCATTGGCACCGATCCGCAGCGTTCTGATCGCCGGCGACGATGCCGAGGCGGACGCGGTGGTGCGCGGTGCGGTGCCGTATGACCGCATCGTTGTTGCATTGGCCTCGGAGTTGCAGCGCACCGGCCTAACGGTCGTGCGCGAGCCGCCGCCGCCGCCGGGCCCGGCCGACGACGCGCGGCCGAAACGCACTGACACGGAGCTGTTGCAGAGCGCGCGCCGCTTGGCGCGGCCGGTGGACGCCATCGTCGTTCTGGCGCTGGGCGTGCCGATCGATTCGACCATGCAGACGCAGAACGCCGGTGTGCGCATGACCGGCCGGGTGATCCGGGTTGCCGATGGCCGCAGCGTGGGCACGTTCCAGTGGTCGAGCCCGAGCCGCGTGTCGATCCCGTACGCCTGCAACCGGCCGTGCGTCGTGGAACAGATGACCACCGACGCCCAGGCACTTGCTGTCACATTGAACAATGCCATTGCGGATGTGCTGCGGGAGCAGCGCTAGGAAGGACGAAGCGATGTACAGGGCACTTGTGGCAGCCGCCGTCGCGGCCATGCTGGGGACGGGCGCGGCGTTGGCCGCGGACGTGACCGTGGAGTTCGTGCCCGCGAACCAGGAGCGCGTGGTGGTGCCGCTGCCGGACGCTACCTGGAAGGCGTTCCAGGTCGGCACGGGAAATCCCAACGCGCGGGTCATCAGCTACTTCCCGCCGGGGCAGAGCGAGACCAACTGGCGCGACCGGCTTACCATCTCGGTCTTGCGGACGACGGCGCGCGCGCCGTGGGAGCGCATCGGTACGGGCATCGTCAACGTCGGCGGCAACACGCTGGCGGCGTGCGGCGAGACGGCGACGGACATCGGCCAGATCAAGATCAGCGGGCTGGAGGGCGGCTATCAGTTGACGGCTTGCCCCAAGAACCGCGCCGGAACGGGAAGCGAGCTGTCGATGGTGGTGATCGTGCGCGGCGCTGAAGGACTATACGTGGTGCAGCGCTCGTCCCAGGGCGAGCCTTATGCGCCGACCAGCCCGTTCGGCGAGGCGGAGCGGCGTGGCTGGATGGCGCAGATGAAGGCGATTGCGGTGTGCGACACGCGTGAGCCGACAAGGCCGTGCGCGCAGTAGGGCGCGGGTGCACAATCACACGAGGACGCGCCCTCTCCCGTCGTGCCGAAGGCGCGCCGCGCGCGCCTAGCGCGCGTTCCGCGCAATGCGGGGAGAGGGAACTGGCGGGGCGCCCGCCTCTAGAGCTGCGATTCGATCGGCAGGAGGGCAGCGATGGCGGCGATAGCGCGCCGCAGGCAGCCGGCCATGGGCTCGCGGTTCACGACGGCGGCGGCAGTGCCACCGCCGTGCCATAGCAGGCGCCCGTCTTGGAGCGCCAAGCGGTAGCTGCGATCCGGCGCCGTCTCGGTGGCGAACACGGCGCGGATCTGGCGCACCAGGCCGAGGCTTTGGAACAACAGCCCCATCTCGGTGTTCAGACGGATCGAACGCGGATCGAAGTTCATCGAGCCGATGAAGCCCAGGCCGTCGTCCACGGTGAAGGCCTTGGTATGGAGGCTGGCGCTGCTGGTGCCGAAGATGCCGACGCGGCGGCGGCGCTTGTACGGGCGCAGTTCGAACAGCTGCACGCCACCGGCCACCAGGCGCTTGCGATAGCGCGCGTAGGCACCGTGCACCGCGGCAACATCCGTTGCGGCCAGGGAGTTGGTGAGGATCGACACCTTGACCCCGCGGCCGGCGAGATCGAGCAGCGCGGCGCTGCCGGCGACGCCGGGGATGAAGTACGGCGAGATGATCTCAAGCGACGACGAGGCGGACACCAGGTGCGGACCGATCGCCTGGATCATCCACGACTCGCTGGCCTGTCCGAAGCCCTTGTCCGGCGGGTCGGACACCACCGTCGCGGTCTCGGTCCAGTGGATGGGCGCGTGGCCGGACAACAGCGCCTGAACCGACGGGTCGGCCGCGACCCGGTCGAGATAGGGTTGCGAGCGCCCGTGCTTCGACAGGCGGGCGAGGCCGCGCCGCGCGCCGCGCAGGTTGCCGTGACGGCGATGCAGGACGGCCATCGGCACGACCGCGTCACTGTTCCAGAAGCGATCGAAGATGGCGGACGCCTGTTCCACCGCCGCGCCGATCGCCGCGACATCGAGATCGCGGAAGGTCGAGGTGGCGGCGGCATCGAAATACTTGTCGCCGATGTTGCGGCCGCCGATGACGGCGATGCGCCCGTCGGCGATCCACACCTTATTGTGCATGCGCCGGGTGGTGCGCACGATGCGCAGGACGAGTTCAAGACCGCGGCGCAGTCCGCGCCGGCGATTGCGCGCCGGGTTGAACAGGCGGACGGCGATGTTCGGGTGATCGTCGAGCGCACGCAGGGCACGATCCTGGCCCTGGGCGTTGACGTCGTCGAGCAGCAGGCGGACGCGCACACCGCGGTCGGCGGCGTCGAGGACCTCGCTGATCAGCAGGCGGCCGGTGAGGTCGTTGGCCCAGATGTAATACTGCAGGTCGAGGCTGCGACCGGCGGCGCGGGCGCTACGCGCGCGCACGGCGAAGGCCTCCAGGTCGCCGTCGAGCAGCACCATGCCGGTTTCGCCCGCGTGCTCCGCCAGCATCGGACCGATGAGGGTATCGACGGGCGTGGCGTTGCTCGCGGCCGGATCGGCAACCGGAAGTGCGGACGATGGCGTGCCGCGCGCCTGACGCGCAAAAGCGCCCAACGAAAACACAGCCAGCAGCAACGCCAGGACGACAGCGGCGGCGATGGCCGGCAGGAGGAGCGGCAAGGGCATGATCGGTTCGGGCGGGCGGCGACACGATCCGCCGCAGCGCTATCCTAGCGGGCGCGGCACCGGACGACGAGAACCGCGATCCGGCGAGCGTACCCCGGCGATTCTCTTGCACCTCACCTGAACTCCCTCCCCATGCGGAGAGGGCCTAGGTGCGTAGCGCGGCAGCGGGGATGCAGAAGACCGTCAGGTCCTGCTGCACGCCCTTGAGCTTGGCGGCACGCGAGACGAGCTGGGCGGGGCCGAGGACCGCAGCGACGCCGGGCGATTCGTAGATGTCCTCGGAAATGTAAATTTCGTCGGCTTCGGCGAGGTTCTGCACCCGGGCGGCGATGTTCACCGTCTGGCCGAAGTAGTCGAGGCGATCGTTCAAGGTTACCGCGATGGCGGCTCCGCGGTGGATGCCGATCTTGAGCACCAACTCGCGATCGGAGCGGCCGCGGTTGCTGGCGGAAATCTCGGCGCGCATCTCCAGCGCCGCGGCAACCGCGTCGGCGGAACTGACGAAGGTCGCCATCACGGCGTCGCCGATGGTTTTTACGATGGCGCCACGGTGGCGGACGGTGACGTCGTGCAGGCTTTCGAAGTGCTGCTGCACCAACGAGAAGGCGTTGAGGTCGCCGATGCGGTCGTACAGCGCGGTCGAGCCCTTGAGGTCGGTGAACAGGATGGCGAGGTCGCGTACGGCGATACCCTCGCTGGCGCGGATCACCTCGGTCCGGAACAGATCGCGGAACGTCTGAGTCGTGAGCAACTGCTTGCCGGTGAGGAACGGCACGAAGGTGATCATCGGCATGTCGGACGGCACCGGGGCGACCACGAAGGTACCGCGCTCGGCGGTACCGTTGGCGACGTCGAAGGCGACCTTGCCCGGAGCGAGCGTGCCTTTGGTCGGCGCGTCCTTGACGCCGAAGGGAACGGGCGTGACCTGGGCGGCGGCGGCGCGCGGACCGGCGACGGCGAAGCGCAACGATGCCTTGCCTTCGGGGCTGGCCGCCAGCGTGGTGCCCTCGCCGACCTCGACCTCGACGCGCGTGGTGGCGCCGGGCGGCACGTAGCACACCGCCTTGGTCACCGCGGCTTTCTCATCCACGAAGGCGCGGCCGTCGGGAAGGAGACCGTCGCGGGTGTTGCCGACCTTGAAGACGAAGTCGCGCGCCGAAAGAGTCTCGGGATGGTGGAAGGCGATGTCGCGAATCTCGCGGCTGACGGTGAAGGTCACGGCGATGTACTCGTCGAGCGCGGCCTCGTGGTCGGCCTGGCAGAAGCTGCAGTGGTAGTGGCTGTGCAGGTTCTTCAGGCTGCGGAAGCTTTCCACCACCGTGCAGCAACCGGGGCACACCAGCAGCCAATCCATGCCGAACAGGCCGCAGGCGGAGGCGTGCAGAAACAGGTCAATGACCTCGGCCTCGGGCGCATTGCGCTCGCGGGCGAAGGTGTGCGGGTTGATGCGGAATAGCGCCTCGTCGGGCGCGGAGCGGATGTGGCCTTCGAGCTTGGAGACGAGGCGGGCGCTCCAGGTGCGCGCCTTCTCCAGCTCGCCCAGGCGCGCGTCGAGCAGCGCCTCGTTCACGACGGTCATTTGCGCTTCGGCTTTTTCTTGCCGGCGCGGCGCTCGATGAGGCGGTAGACCGCGCGCATCATCTGCGGGTCGCCGCCTTCGGGGCGGCCGGGGCGCGGCTTCGGGCTCCAGGCGTAGAGGTCGAGGTGGACCCAGCGCGGTGCGCGGGTGACGAAGCGCTGCAGAAACAGCGCGGCGGTGATCGAACCGGCGAACGAGCCGCCCGATACGTTGTTCATGTCGGCGATCTTGCTGTCGAGCATTTCGGCGTAGGGCGGCCACAGCGGCATGCGCCACGACGGGTCGGCCTCTTCGTTGCCGATGTCCATCAGCTCAGCGGCGACCTCGTCGTCGTTGGCGTAGAGCGCCGGCAGGTCGGGGCCGAGGGCGACGCGCGCGGCGCCGGTGAGCGTCGAGAAATCCACCAGCAGGTCGGGGCGTTCGCGGTCGGCTTCGGCCAGCGCGTCGGCGAGGATGAGGCGGCCTTCGGCATCGGTGTTGCCGATTTCGACGGTCAGGCCCTTGCGCGACGAAAGCACGTCGCCCGGATGGTAGGCGTCGGACGCTACCGCGTTCTCGACCAACGGCAGCAGCACGCGCAGGCGCACATCGAGGCGCAGTGTGGCTATCATGTGCAGCAGGCCGATGCACAGCGCGGCGCCGGCCATGTCCTTTTTCATCAGCAGCATGCCGTCGGCGGTCTTGAGATCGAGGCCGCCGGTGTCGAAGCACACGCCCTTGCCGACCAGGGTGACCTTGGGGCCTTTGCTCTTCGGGTTGCCCCAGCGGATGTCGACCAGGCGCGGCTCCTGGCGCCCGGCGCGCCCCACCGCGTGCACCATTGGATAGCCAGCGGTGAGCAGCGATGAGCCGACGGTTGTCTCGGCCGTGGCGCCGAGGTCGCCGGCGACGCTGAGCGCCGCGGCGGCGAGGTCGGCCGGGCCGAGATCACCGGCCGGTGTGTTGATAAGGTTGCGCACCATGGCACCGGCGGACACCGTCGCCTCGACATAGTCGCGGTCGGCCTTGGCCGGCCATTCGAGCTGGGCGCCGCCGTCGCCAGCCGGGGCCTTGCGGTAGCGCTCGAAGCGGTAGCTGCCATGGGCCCAGCCGAGCGCCGCGGTGGTGGCGGTGCGCGCATCGAGGCGGCCCCGCGGCACCTCGATGCGGTAGGTCCCGGCGGGCAGGCCGAGGGACAGACCGGCGAAGTTCCACAGCGTGGAGGGCGCGGCGACACCGACCACGACGCCGAGCAGGTCGCCATTCTTGGCCGGCACCGTGGCGAAGCGGCCGGGCTTGGCCTGGAAGCGGTGTTTGTCCAGCCACGCGCCGACGGCGGCCGGTTGCTTGGCGCGCCAGCGCGCGTAGTCGGTTTCGGTTATCGGCCAGATGGGCGTGGCGCCCGCGCCGGGCTCGATCAGGTTGAGGTCTGTCACGGGAGCGCTCCGCTGCTCACTGCGGCGCCGCGGTGGCCCGCCGAAGGGCGAGAGTATAGACGCGGGCGCGCGGCGTGCTAAGGCGCCTGCTTCAGGCTGGCCTGGACGGCGCGGGCGTAGGACTCGAGGCCCAAGCTAGTCGCGACGCGGTACGGCGGCTTGGCCGGAGCGATGCCACGCACGGCAGCGGGAAAGCGCGCGATCTCTGCCTGCGCATACGTAGCGATGTCGGCCAGGGAGCGCGCGGGCGCAACGCGTTCGCCGTCGCGCAACACTGGCTGCAATAGGGCGCGGCCGGACAGGTGTTCCTCGGCGCGCGACAGCACGTCGCCGGTGGAGACGCGGTCGGCTTCGGAGCGCCACACCTGCTTACGGCCGGGCAGCAAGTTCTTGCCGGGCGAAAGCTTGACGCGGCCTTGGCCGGCGAGCGCGGTGAGCTTGTAGACGACATCGAGCGCGGGTGCGTCCTCGGACACGCTCATGCGCGTGCCGACGCCGAATGCGTCGATCGGTGCACCGCGCGACAGCAGCGAGGTGATCTCGTGTTCGTCCAAACCGCCGCTGGCGAGGATGCGCACCTGTCCCAGGCCGGCGGCATCGAGCATGGCGCGGGCGGCGCGCGACAGCGCCAGCAGGTCGCCGGAATCGAGACGGATGGCTTGCACGCGGAAGGCGGAGCCGAGTTCGGAAGCCAGCGCGATGACCTTGGCGACGCCGCCGGGTGTGTCGTAGGTATCGACCAGCAGTGTGGTATCGGGGTACTGGCGGGCGAAGGCGCGGAAGGCATCGGCTTCGTTGTCGAACGACTGCACATAGGCGTGCGCCATGGTGCCGACCACCGGCACGCCGAGAATCTTGCCGGCCAGCATGTTCGACGTGGCGGCGACGCCGGCGATGGCGAACGCGCGCGCGCCGTTGATCGAGGCGTCGATGCCATGGGCGCGGCGCGCACCGAAGTCAACGACGCGGCGGCCGTCGGCGGCGGCGACGATGCGCGCGGCCTTGGACGCCAGCATCGTCTGCAGCTGCAGGGTGTTGATGAGCAGAGTCTCAATCAGCTGCGCCTCGGCGAGACTGCCGCTGACTTCGAGCAGCGGCTCGCCGGCGAACACCGGCGTGCCTTCGGCGATCGCATCGATGCTGGCGCGGAAGCGGAAATTGCGCAGCCAGTCGAGGAACGACGGCGTGAAACGGTCGAGCGAGGCGAGATAGTCGAGCGAGGCGGCGTCGAAGCGCATTGCTTCCAGCGAGGCGAGCGCGGTTTCAAGCCCACAGGCGAGCAGAAAGTTGCGCGACGCCGGGAGCGAGCGGACGAACAGGCTGAAGGTCGCCGGCGCCGCGGCCATGCCGTCGGCGACATAGGCCTGCACCATGGTGAGCTCGTAGAGGTCGGTGAACAGCGCGAGATGCGCGCTGTCCCCGGCCACGGTCAGCCGCTCCATGCGACCGCGGCGATCGGCGGCAGGTGACCGGACACCAGCGACCAGCGCGAGCCGCCCTTGTCGCCGATCCACAGGTTGCCGGTGGTCGATCCCATGACGAGGTGCTCACCCGCGCCATCCACCGCGAGGCCGTGGCGATAGATCAGGTCGTAGCAGTCCTGGCGCGGCAAACCCTTGCCGATCGCCTCGAAGGTGCTGCCACCGTCCTGGGTGCGGGTGACGACGAGGCGGCCGCCGACCGGAATGCGCTGCACATCCTGTACACCGGGAACGAACCACGCGGTCTTCGGATCGAGCGGATGCGCGGCGACGACGAAGCCGAACACCGACGGCGCGACCTTGGTGATCTCGGTGAAGTTCGCGCCACCGTCGGTCGAGCGGAAGATGCCGTTGTGATGCTGCAACCAGACGACGTCGGGGTTCACCGCCGGCGAGGCCATGCGGTGGACGTCCTGGGTCGCGGGCTCTCCGGCCTTGTCGGGCGGCATGTAGGCGTTGCGCATGCCGTTGCCGGACTGGCGCCAGGTGGCGCCGCCGTCGCTACTGGCCCACACGCCGCCGATGGAGACGCCGAGCCTGATGCGCTTGGAATCGCGCGGATCGACCAGCACCGAATGGATGCCGGGGTGGTCGTAGCCGCCGCCGAACCACTTGGCGCGGGCGGGGTCGTTCCACAGGCTTTCGATCAGCTGCCAGCTCTTGCCGGCATCGGCGGAGCGGAACAGGCCGCCGGGCGTGGTGCCGGCCCACAACACCTCGGGCTCGTCGGCGCCGCCGGGCACTAGGGTCCACACCATGTCGACGGACGAGCCCTTCTTCTCGCCGTCTTTTTCTTCCTGCTTGGGGAAGGCAGGCGCGGCCAGCTCGGTCCACGTCGTGCCGCCGTCGTCGGAGCGATGCAGCTTGGTGCCAAAGTGGCCGAGGCGCAGGGCGGCGTAGAGGCGGCCGGTGCTTGGATCGGGCAGAACGGCGGAGACCGGCTCGCCGAGGAAGGCGGGCGCCGCGGCGCTCCAGCCGAGGCCGCGGCGCTGGAAGGCGAACAGGCCCTTGCGGGTGGCGACGTAGGCGATCTGCTTGGGCGCGGTGCGTTTGGGCGCGGCGCGGCGGGCGACCTTCTTGATGGCCCGCGTCACGGGCTTGATGGCCCGCGTCACGGCCTTGGCCACGCGCTTGGCCGCGACCTTGGCCGCAACCTTGGTCTTTGGCCGAGTCTTCGCCCGAACATTTGCGGTGGCCTTGGCCTTCGCCTTTGTCTTCCTCATCGGCATCCTCCCGAGAGCGCCTGGAACACGAATACCTCATCAAGTGGGGCCACGGCATCCGCCAAGCGGTCGCGGTCCCGCACGGTCTCGTCGTTGACGAAGACATTGACGTGCTGGCGCAACGCGCCCTGGTCGTCCAGCACATACCCGCGCAGGCGCGGCACGCGTGCGAACACTTCGTCCAGCGCGGCGCGCACGGTGCGGCCCTCGACTTGGGTCGGCGGGCAGTCAACGTGGCGTGTCAGGTTCGACGTGAAGTGGACCGTTGGCATCGGCGCATCTTCGCCGCCGGGGTGGCGGCGGGCAAGCTCAGGCGTCAGGCGCCTTGATCGCACCTGCTTCCAGCCACGACCACAGAAGTGCCGCGAACGTGGCACCGGCCGCTTGGGCGGCAATGAAGGGCGGCACACCAGCCGGAGCGATGCCGGCGAAGGTGTCCGAAAAGACGCGCGCGATCGTCACCGCCGGGTTGGCAAACGACGTCGAGGCGGTGAACCAGTAGGCGGCGCCGATGATGAGCGCTACAGCTGCCGGAGTAGCGCGCGGATTGGCGCCTGCCGTACCGAGAATGGCGAGCAGCAGGACGAAGGTCGCAACAACCTCCGATAGCCATAGCGCCGGACCGAAGCGCTCCTTGGCCGCAACCTGCAGCAGGGGGAGCGCGAACATGGCGTTGGCGAGGACGGCGCCGAGGATGCCACCCGCCACCTGCGCTGCTGCATAGCCGGGCAGTCGCGCCAATGGAAATTGTCCGCGCGCCGCCAAGACCGCGCTGACCACCGGGTTGAAGTGCGCGCCGGAGATCGGGCCGAACACGCTGATCAGAACGAACAGGGCGGCGCACGTCGCGCCCGTGTTGGCCAGGAGTGCAATCGCGTCGTTCCCGGCCGCAAGGTATTGCCCCATGATCCCGGAGCCAACGACCGCGGCGACTAGCAACAGCGTGCCGAGGAACTCGGCGGCGGCAGAGCGCACGTTCAGTCCCTGCTGGCGCCGATCTCGCGCAGCTTCGTCTGCAGCGAGAGACGATCGACCTTGTCGAACGGCAGGCTGGTGAAGACGGAAATGCGATTGTTAAGCATGCGGTAGGCCAGCGCGAAGGCCGCACCAATTTCCGCTTCGCTACCGGTAGCTGCAGCTGGGTCTGGCACGCCCCAGTGCGCCGTCATCGGCTGACCGGGCCAGATCGGGCACACCTCGTTGGCGGCGTTGTCGCAGACGGTGAAAACGAAATCGAGGGCCGGCGCCCCGGGGAGCGCGAACTCGTCCCAACTTTTGGAGCGCGCAACCGACGCGTCGTACTTGAGGTTGGCAAGCAGCCGCAGGGAATGCGGATGCACTTTCCCTTTCGGCATGCTGCCGGCCGAGTAGGCACGGAAGCGGCCATGGCCGAGACGATTGAGGATCGCTTCGGCAATGATGGAGCGCGCCGAATTGCCGGTGCACAGGAACAGCACGTTGTAGGTCTTGTCCGTCATGGCGACCCTAACAGCACGAAGCCTGCTCGACGATGTCGGCGAGCGGCGCGCACAACTCAGGCCGGCCGTTGCAGCAGTCGGTGACGAGGAAGCTCAGCAGCCGGCGCGTGCCATCGACGTCAACGAAGTAGCGGATGGAGCGCCCTTCGCGGCGCGCGCCGATCAGCTGCGCGCGCCTCAGGATCCCGAGGTGGGTGGAGAGCGTGTTATGCGGGATGGCCAATCGCTCGGCGATGACGCCGGCCGCCTCGCCCGTCAGCCCGACTTGCATCAACAGGCGGAAGACGGAGAGGCGCGTGGGTTGCGCCAAGGCTCCGAACGCCGCTACAGCCGCCATTTCGTCCATATGTCGAGAATTATCAATATATGGACGAAGAATCAACACGAACCTTTTGCGGCCGCGACCTGAGCCGCCCCGGGCATCAATCCAAAACGCACGGTCAGGCGGCGGCGACGGCGCGTTCGGTGAGAGGGGGCACCAGCACGGTGGCGTGCGGCGGCAGATCGGGGGGTGGGACCGGCGCCGTCAGCGGCACGCGCTCCTCTTCAAGCGATGCAAACGAAGGGGCCGTTGCCGACGTGGTTTCGCTCCACATCCAAACGCCCCGGCCGCGCAATCCACGCGAACCCGTACACATGACTCCTCGATGGGTGACTGTGTTGATGATGCACAGACTAGCCGCGGTGTGTGACGGTTCGGAGACGCCTAATTCCGGGCCTCATCGCCATCGCTATTTGGCCATCATCATCGCCGTGGCTGCGTCGATCTTTGCCGCCGTGGACTGACGCAGGGCCTCATTGAGCCGCACCTGCATTTCGCGCTGCTGCGATTCCAGAGGGGCGATGCGCGTGTCGGCCGCCACCATGCGTTCCGACGTCGCGCAAGCGGCCAGCGGAACCAGCGCCAACAGGATGATTGCCGTACGAGCCTTCATTGTTCTCTCCCCGATCAAGTTGTGTCAGTTCAACACAGTGGCGCGCGCCGCACCGAGGCGCTGCCCCTGCCGCGCCAGAAGATTCAACAGGACGTGCAGTCGCTGCGCCGACAGGCGCGCGCCGCGGGCGCGAAAGTGGTCCTTGGCCTCGTGCGTCGTCATGCCCGTAGTGCCGGCCTGCCGCTCGGCAAGGCTCAATAGGCTGCCGATGCGGGCCTGAACGCGGGCCTGGTAGGCCTGAGTGCGCGCGACGCGAACAGCAACTGCCAGCGCGTCGGGACTTGCCAATGTACTCATCCGCTCCTCCATCGCTTCCACTGCCAGCGGGAGCACGGTAGGCGGGAACTGTTGCGGTTGCGTGTCGTGCTTCAGGTCGTTGATTTCGCCCGCACGAGCGCAGGCTTCGCGGGAACCGATGCCTCGGCGCGCGCCGGACTCGATGCGAATTCGACCAGCACGGTCTCGCCCGCCGTCACGCGATCGCCTTCACGCACCAGCACCTTCATGTCCGAGGTCCACGGCAGCACGAGGTCCACCTGGGAGCCGATGCGGATCATGCCGAAGATGGCGCCGCGTTCAACGGGGCCACCTTGCTTCACGTAGCTGTCGATGCCGGCGACGGTACGGGCGGCGATCTGCACGACATAGCAGGACAGCGGCGCACCGCCGCGCTCCGCGTCGATCTTGGTCACCGTGCGTTCGTTCCACACCAGATGGGTGCTGCCCGTGTAGAACGGCTTGCGGCCGGTGAGGATGCGGCGGTGCATCGGCCCCATGTCGACGTTGCGGCCGCGGCCCGGATAGTGGCGCACGAAGTCGATGCGGCCGGCGATGGGCGCGCGGTTGTAGTGCACGTCAAACGGACTCATGAAGACGCCGATGACCAGCTTGGTCTGGCTGGCGTCGTGGTGCGCGAGGTCAACAAGCCGCGCCGGCTCGCCCTGCTTGATGGTGACGACCGGCTGGCCCGGCTCGACCGCCTTGACGTAGACGACGGTGCCGTCGGCAGCCGACAGCACGCCGTCGCCCGGCGGATTGCTGCGCGGCGGATTGCGCCAGAACCACACCCAGCGCCAGTAGGCCCATGCCGCCGCGACGGCGGCGAGGGCTAGACCAGCGGCGGCCGCAATGCTTTCCACGCTGCATTCTCCCGCACACGCACCATGGCAAGGCCGGACGAAAACGGCAGGTCGATCACCTCGAACAGGTCTTTGTGAGTCGCCACTTTGCGCAGCCAGCGCTTGACGCCGGCGTGGCGCAGCAGCTCACGCACATAGATGTTGGTGTCGTGCATGAGCATGTAGGTGTTCTTGTGCGAGTGCCGCAGGGTAGAGAGGAAATCCTGCCTCACGTCGCCATAGGCATGGCTGCCATCGATGAACGCCATGTCGATTTCGGGCAGACCGAGGCCGGCGTAGCCATCGAAGAAGTCCTGGCTGCGCAGGCGATGGTGCGTGACGAGGTCGGCGACGCCGAAGCGGCCGAAATGCGCTTTGACCCGCGCTGCGTCACTCCACTGTGCGGTGCCGCCGACAGTCTTGAACGGGCCGTCGGTGAGAACCGAGTACGACGGATCGACAAACGTCAGCCGGCCCCAGCCGTTGTCCTTCAGGCCCAGCGCCAGGCAGGTGACCGAGAAGCCGTAGCCCGAGCCGATGACAACGATGTGCGGCGGCCGCAGCGCGCGCACCAGGCCGTAGTAGATGAAGCCAAAGCCGAGATTGAGGGAGTCGGGCGATTCGTTGTGCCCGAGCGGCTTGGCATGGGTGAGGATGGATTGGATGAGTTCCGGCGTGAGACTGAAACCCGTCGAGGCTGGCTGATCGTTGTCAGCCGGCGCGATGGACAGCGACATTGCACCTCCGTGCGACACCCGATTCCGGGCGAACCTTCCCGCGTCGTGCGAGCGTGGAGGAAACCTGCCCGCGCATTGCTAGGAATTGGCGACAGGCGGGTTACGGTTGTGGACCGTCACAGAAATAGCTGTGGGCCGTAACACACACGACTCGCGCGCGGCTGACGATGATCGCGTGCGGACCTTCGTTCAGTCGTTGCTGGCGCCGCTGGCCCTGTACCTGGCGGTCGCCAGATCCGCCGCGGCGGCGTATGCGTGCGGTGACCCGACCGAGCAAGCCGATCTCCGGGCAGTCGCCGATCCGGTTGTCGCGGCCAAGAAGGCGGGCGTTGCAGCGGACGGCTAGGGCGCCACAACCCGGCCGATCAGGGCGACGCTGGTTCCCGCGCCGATCCAGTCGTGCGCGATGCGGAGGCTGGCTGCACG
>CAMDCA010000054.1 GCA_945889645.1 Rhizobium sp. Q54 | reverse complement strand
GTGCGGGTGGCGGTCGAACACGCCGCGCGGAAACCAGTCCTCCATCAGGCCCAGGAACGGGTCAGTAGCGGCACGGTCTGCGCCCTCCCCCATCGGCAGCAGCGGCCGGATGCGGTGCAGGGCATTCATGCCGCGTTGGGGGGCGGGATGGTCGACTCGGAGAACGGAACGTTGCTTCATGGCAGCAATCTGGGGTGCCGATGGTCGCAGGGAAAGGGCGTCCGATTGACCCTGGTAACGGCGGACCCTAGGGTGCCGCTCGCTTGGACGAGCGCGTAGCTCAGTGGTTTAGAGCGGCGAACTTTTAATTCGTAGGTCCTGGGTTCGATCCCCAGCGCGCTCACCAAGCTTGCCTTGGCTACTCCGTTGCGGATGGCCGTGCGTTCCTCAAGGATAACGCATCGGCGCCCGAGATCAGAACCGCCCGAGAATCAGCTCGTTGGTGGCGCGCAGGCGGCGCGAAAGGGTCGTCGCCAGCGAGTGGTAGAAGCGCGCCGCAAAGCCTTGGTCAGACTCCAGAAGCTGGGCGAGGTCACCCGACTCGACGAACAGGATTTCGACCTTGCCGTCCGCGGCGACCGAGGCTGAGGCGCCCGACTGATCGAGGAACGACATTTCACCGAGCACGCTGCCGGGGCCTAGACGCGCCAGATGGGCCGAGCGCTGGTGGTCGCTGCGCTCGATTCGCACCTCGCCGTCGGTGACGACGTAGAGGCCATCCGGCACGGTGCCCTGCTTCAACAGGATGTCGTTGTACTTGTACTCGCGCACGCGGGCGCGCCACAGGATCTCGTTCCAATCCTCAACGCTCAAGCGGTTGAGCGTTCCAGCGAAAACGCGGCGCTGCAGGTCATCCGACCAGCGGCGCGCCACGTCGGCGGACATGACATTGCCCTTCATGTCCTGCACCATCAGTTTCCCCTCACAGGACGAATTGTTGTGACACTTGCTCGGCTTCGCGGAGCAGGTGAATGACGAGGTCGTTCAGGCTGACGACTCCGACGAGGCGTCCGTCGCGCACGACCGGCAGGTGGCGGATGCGCTTCTCGTGCATCACGGCGATGACCCCGTGCACGTCGGTCTCCATAGCGCAGGTGACCGCCTCGCGTGTGTAGACCTGCTCGACCGGCAGAGTTGGCGTGTTGGCGCCGTGCTTGGCAATCGCGCGCACGATGTCGCGCTCGGAAAGAACGCCGATGAGCGCTCCATTGGTGTCGCACACCGGAAGGAATCCAATATCGCGCGATGCGAGCTCGCGTGCCGCATCGGCCAAGCTTGCGCTTGGCATGATCGTCGCTACCGCACTGGTGCGGCGGCGAAGGACGTCGGCGACGGTCGAGCGCATCAACCAATTCACTCCGGAACTGGCGTGATCCTAGCATACCCAGGAGTGGAACGCGTCAGGCGGCCGGAACCGCGGCGGCGCAGCACAGGGCGGCGACCGGCCGGCCTTGCTCCATGCGCATGATGGTCTCCTGGATCCGCAGCCGCTCGTATTGCGGCGGCGCGAACACGCGCTCCAGCAGGCCGCGGCCGTGGGTGAAGCGCCCGGCAGTGTGGAAGACCGCCTTGTCGCCCTCGCCCTCCTCGACATCAAACACGAAGACTCCGCCCGGCCGGAGGACGCGGGCGACCGCTGTCGCAAGGAGTTCGAGCTCGCCGAAATAGAGGACGACATTGGCCGCAACCACGGCGTCGAATGAGGCTGGACGCCAGTTGCCGAGCGCACCGAGAATCTCGCCTTCGACCAGGGCGTCGTAGGCATCTTTGTCTTGTGCCAAGGCGAGCATCGCCGGCGACAGGTCGAGGCCGACGAGATGGCGGGCAAACGGACGCAGTAGCGGACCACACCAGCCGCTGCCGCACCCCAGATCCAAGATGTCGAGCGAGCGCGCCGCGGCGCCCTTCTCCGCTGCCAGGATTGGCGTCAGCGTTTCGGGGATGCGGTACGCGAGTCCTTCCATGTTCGCCTCGTAGGCGTGGGCGTTGCGATCGAACACGTACAGCACGACTTCGTCGGGCAGACGGTCGGGCGCCGGCTCCTGCCCTAGCGCGGCCAGCCCCATGCGTGCCACCGAGTCGCTTGGAAAGCGCTCGAGGCACGCACGGTAACAGGCCGTCGCACGTTCCCCTTGTCCCGCCACACGCAACAGGCGCCCCAGCGTATGGTAGGATTCTCGGTCGTGCGGGTCTTGCCGCACCGCGTTCTGCAGGTAGACCACGGCGAGCTCGAGGTTGTCGCGTGCCAGGGCGTCCTGCGCGTGCCGGCGATACTCGGCGGCGTCCGTCATGACGCTGCCCGGCTGTACCGCGCGATGAATTCCTCCGACCAAGCGCGAGCATGGCCCGTTGCGATGGCGCGGCGAAGTTCGGCCATCACATCCTGATAGAACGTGATGTTGTGACAGGTTAGCAGCATCGCTCCGAGAATCTCCCCTGCGCGAACGAGATGGCTGAGATAGGCACGGCTGAATTGACGGCAGGCGACGCACCCGCATTGTGCGTCGAGCGGTGCCGAATCTTCGACGTGGCGCGCGTTGCGCATGTTGAGCGGGCCGATGCGGGTGAAGGCTTGGCCAGTCCGGCCCGAGCGCGTCGGCAACACGCAATCGAACATATCCACACCTCGCATCACAGCGCCGACGATCTGATCTGGCTTGCCTACACCCATCAGGTACCGCGGCCGGTCGGCCGGCATCTGCGCCGTGGTGGATTCCACGGTCGCCAGCATCGTAGCGGCATCCTCGCCGACCGCGAGTCCGCCAATGGCATAGCCCTCAAAGCCGATGGCGCGCAGCGCCGCGACCGATTCAGCACGTAGGTCCGGGAACACACCGCCCTGGACGATGCCGAACTGGCCATGGCCGGGCCGAGGTTGCCAGGCGGCGCGACTGCGCTCGGCCCACGCCGTCGATCGCCGCATGGCGGCGGCGGCATCGGCCGGCGTCACCGGAAACGGCGGGCACTCGTCCAACACCATTGCAACGTCGGAGCCGAGCAGGCGCTGGATCTCGACCGCGCGTTCGGGCGTCAGCACATGCTCGCTGCCGTCGATGTGGGAGCGAAAGGTGACGCCGTGGTCGTCGATCTTGCGCAGCGCGCTGAGCGACAGCACCTGGTAGCCGCCCGAGTCGGTCAGGATCGGCCGCGACCATCCCATGAAGCGGTGCAGCCCGCCGAGGCGGTCGATGCGCTCGGCCGTAGGCCGCAGCATCAAATGGTACGTGTTGCCGAGAAGCATCTCGGCGCCGGTTGCGGCGACGTCATCGGGCTTCATCGCTTTGACCGTGGCGGCGGTACCGACCGGCATGAACGCGGGCGTCTGCACCACGCCGTGCGCCGTATGCAGTTCGCCGCGGCGGGCACTCCCGTCGGTGGCCTGCACCTTGAACTGGAACTCGGTCATGACGCTGATTCGCGGTGCAGGAGGCAGCAATCGCCGTAGGAGTAGAAGCGATACCCGGTGTCGCGGGCGTGGGCATAGGCCCGCTGCATGCGCTCGGTTCCGGCGAAGGCGCACACCAGCATGAACAACGTGGAACGCGGCAAGTGGAAATTCGTCAGCAACAAGTCGGCGACACCAAAGCGGTAGCCGGGCGTGATGAACAGCGATGTCTCGCCGCGAAACGCTTCGATACCGCCGCCATTGCGCGCTGCCGATTCGAGCACCCGCAGCGCGGTGGTGCCGACGGCGACCACCCTGCCCCTGCGCTGGCGCGTGGCGGTGACGGCCTCGACAGTCAGTTCGCTCGCCTCACCCCATTCCGGGTGCATTCGATGGGCGGCGGTGTCGCTGGCGGTCACGGGTAGGAACGTTCCAGCTCCGACATGTAAGGTGACGAAGGTGTGCGCCACCCCGCACTCTGCCAATGCCGCCATCAGGCGTGGGGTGAAGTGCAACGCGGCGGTCGGCGCCGCAACCGCCCCCGGCGCGCGCGCGAACATGGTTTGATAGTCCGATCGGTCGTCCGCGTCGGCATCGCGGCTCATGTAGGGCGGCAAGGGCATCGAGCCAGTCTGCTCCAATGCTGCGAACAGAGAGGCCTCGCTCCCCGCGAATGCCAGCGTCACTTCACCACCCGCGCCGCGTTCGACGACCTCGGCGCGGAGCGAGCCGAAGTCCACGCCGTCGCCAGCGCGCAAGCGCTTGGCGGGGCGAGCGAACGCACTCCAGCGCCCGTCGCCCAGAGGGCGGTTCAACGTCACTTCGACCTTCGCCGTGCCGCGCGCCGCCGAACGTACACCTTCGATGCGCGCGGGGATCACCTTGGTATCGTTGAAGACCAGCAGGTCGCCGGCCTGCAGCCGGCTTGGGAGGTCACGCACGCCGAGGTCAAGTACGTGGTCCGGCAGCACGTCGAGCATGCGGGCCGCGTCGCGCGGCCGGGCCGGGCGTTGGGCAATGCTGGACCGTGGCAGGTCGAAGTCGAATTGGGCAACGTCCATGGCGGCGCGCTTCTAGCATTCTCTCGACGTGGTGGGTTGGATCGACGGGTCAGCGGATCGTTGCCGCGTAAATACGCGGGATTTACGCAGATCACGCTGGCGTGACGATTCGTGGTGGTAGAGCATCGGGCGTCCTCGTAGCTGTCGGTTTGGCGGAACAAGTAGGTAGTACGAAACGTATTGGAGTCAACCAGCCCACATGTTGACATGGAGAACATAGCATGAACATACTCCTTCGGCTCTGCCGGAGGCCGTCATGTCCCCTACCCGCGTGCTGATCTTGTCGTCGATCGTTGGAGTGCTGAGCGGGGCCGCCCTGTCGCAAGGAATCGAGGCGCGCGACGCGGCGGCGCAGCAGAGGTTTCTGGCGGATCGCGCGGCGTGCACGCGCGATGGATTCCGGGCCGGCACGCAACTGTTTGCGGACTGCGTGCTGCGGGCGGCAGAGCGGCGGATCGATCGGGCGCCGAGCGGGGCAGCGGACTCGTAGTCAGCAGGTCCGAGGGGAGACGATGGCGACTGATGGTTCGAGCCGCCTATGGGACCATGATCGACGGGCTCTGGTAGTCGCCATTCATGCTGAGAACTCGCGAGGCAGCGACTATCGATAGTACTCGCTGTTGCGATCTGCATCGTCGACGTCGAGAAAGCGTTCGCGCGCCGGACCAAGCTGGTAGTCGTAGTGCGCCGTATGCAAGACGAGGTGATTGGATTGCTTCCTCGCCGCGCTCCTCGTAATGACGAAGGGCACCGCCGTCTCTACCGAAGAGTCATCGCGCGGCAAGCGCGCGATTCGGATTCTTCGCGAAGCGTTCCGTGAGTCGCTTGGCGACTCTCGGCGAGACGAAGCTGGAGATGTCGCCGCCGAGGCCGGCGATCTCGCGCACCAGGCTGGAGGCGATGAACAGGTTGTGTTCCGAGGCCATCAGGAAGACGGTCTCCGCGTCCGGGTTGAGGCGGGCGTTGATGCCGGCCATCTGCAGCTCGTGATCGAAGTCGGATACCGCGCGCAAACCGCGGATGACGAACGACGCGCCGACGTCCGAGACGAACTTCATCAATAGGCGGTCGAGAATGCGGACCTCGAAACCGGCGCCGTTCAGACCCTGCAGGCCCTCGATCTCCGTCTGGATCATCTCCATGCGCTCATCGCGGCTGAACAGCGGCGCTTTGCCGGAGTGTTCGCCGAGGGCGATGATGATGTGGTCCGCGACCTTGGTGGCGCGGCTCATGACGTCCATGTGGCCGTTGGTGATCGGGTCGAACGTACCCGGATAGACCGCGATGCGGCGCTTCGGCGCGCCGCTCCTGGCTCGGGTCGCGGGCACGGCGCGGCGTGCCATCTAGGAGTCCTCTTCCTCGGACTCGTCCGCAGCGACGTCTTCCTCGTCCTCCGCCACGTCCTCCTCGGGCTCCTCCTCGACCGCCGCCTCCGGCTCATCCGCGCCGGCCGCGCTCTCTGGCGGCTTCTCGGTGCCTTCGTCGTCACCCGGACGCGATAGATGCGCAACCGAGACGACCTTCTCGCCCTCGGCGGTCGTGAACAAGGTGACGCCCTGAGTGTTGCGGCCGGCGACACGAATGTCGTCCACCGACATGCGAATGATGCGTCCGCCGTCCGACATCATGACGACGTGGTCGCCGTCTTCGACCGAGAACGAGGCGACGACTTTGCCGTTGCGCTCCGACGTGTCGATGTTGGTGATGCCGGAGCCGCCGCGGCTGGTGATGCGGTACTCGTAGGCCGAAGTGCGCTTGCCGTAGCCATTGGCGGTGACGCTAAGGACGAATTCCTCCCTCTCGCCCATCGCCTGCATTTCCGGCGTGTCGAGCTTGGCGGCGGTGTCCTGGTCGCGCGCCTTGTCGTCGTCGCGGCCGGTGTAGTCGCCACCCACCAGGCGGCGCCGCGCGCTGTTGGCTTTCAGGTATTCGTCGCGCTGCTCGGTCTCGGCCTTCACGTGGCTGACGACCGACAACGAGATGACCTCGTCGCCCTCGGCCAGGCGCATGCCGCGCACGCCGAACGAACGGCCGCGGCGGGCGACGCGCATGCTGGCGACAGGGAAACGCACACACTTGCCGTTGCGCGCGGCCAGCAGCACGTCATCGTTGGCGTCGCATGGACGCACGCCGACTAAGCGGTCGCCCTCGCGGGTGTCGATGGCTAGCACGCCGCTGGGACGGATATTGGCGAAGTCGGCCAGTGCGTTGCGGCGCACGTTGCCTTTGGCCGTGGCAAAGAACAGGCCCATGCCGTCGATACGATCGGCGATCGAGACGCCGCCTTCCGGCCACGGCATCACCGCGGCGATCATCTCGCCCTCGATGAGCGGCAGTAGGTTGACCATCGCCTTGCCCTTGGCCTGCGGGCTGGCGAGCGGCAGCTTGTAGACCTTCGTCTTGTAGACCTTGCCGATGGTCGAGAAGAACAGCACCTCGGTGTGGGTATTGGCGACGAACACCTCGGTGACAACGTCTTCCTCGCGCGTCGCCATGCCGGTGCGGCCTTTGCCGCCGCGGCGCTGGGCGCGATAGACCGATAGCGGCGTGCGCTTGATGTAGCCGGACTGCGTGACCGTCACGACCATGTCCTCGCGCTCGATCAGGTCCTCGTCCATCGTCTCGCCGACGGGCTGACCGATCTCGGTGCGGCGCGGCGTGGCGAACTTGGCCTTCACCTCCATCAACTCCTCGCGCAGTACCGTGCGCAGGCGCGCGCGCGAGGCGAGGATGTCGAGGTAGCCGCGGATCTTGTCGACGAGCTCGCCGAGCTCGGCGGCGATCTTGTCGCGTTCGAGCCCGGTCAGGCGTTGGAGGCGCAGATCGAGGATGGCGCGCGCCTGCGCGTCGTTGAGGCGGTAGGTGCCCTTGTCGCTGATGCGGTGCGTCGGGTCGTCGATCAGTTCGAGCAGCGAGGCAACGTCTTTGGCCGGCCACTCGCGCGTCATCAGTTGCTCGCGCGCCGCAGCCGGGTCCGGCGCGTTGCGGATTACCCTCACAACCTCGTCGATGTTGGCGACGGCAATTGCAAGGCCGACCAGGACCTGAGCGCGCTCGCGCGCCTTGTCCAACAAGTGCCGCGTGCGCCGGGTGATGACGACTTCGCGGAACGTGACGAAGGCGGAGATGAACGCCTTGAGGTCGAGGATCGACGGGCGGCCCTCGGTCAGGGCGACCATGTTGAAGCTGAAGTTGGTCTGCAGATCGCTGAGGCGATAGACCTGATTCAGGACGACTTCGGGCGTCGCGTCCTTGCGCACCTCGATGACGACGCGCACGCCTTCGCGGCTCGACTCGTCGCGGATCTCGGCGATGCCCTCGATGCGCTTGTCGCGCGAGGCCTGCGCGATCGCCTCGATCATCTTGGACTTGTTCACCTGGAACGGGATGTCGTCGATGATGATTGCCGTCCGTTCCTTGGCGAGATCCTCCATGTGCACGCGGCCGCGCACCGTGATGGAGCCACGGCCGGTGTGGTACGCCTCGCGGGCACCGGTGGTGCCCAGCATGATGCCGCCGGTCGGGAAGTCCGGGGCCGGTATGTGCTGCATCAGCTCGTCGATCGTGATGTCCGGCTTTTCCATGTAGGCGAAGCAGGCGTCGATCACCTCGCCGAGGTTGTGGGTCGGGATGTTGGTCGCCATGCCAACGGCGATGCCGCCGGCGCCATTGACCAGCAAATTCGGAATGCGCGACGGCAGCACGACCGGTTCGCGCTCGGTCTCGTCGTAGTTGGGCTGGAAGTCGACCGTGTCGAGATCGATGTCCGCCAGCAGCGCCTCGCCCGCTTGGTGCAGACGCACCTCGGTGTAGCGCTGGGCGGCCGGCGGATCGCCGTCCATCGAGCCGAAGTTTCCCTGCCCGTCCAGCAGCGGCAGACGCATGGAGAAGTCCTGCGTCATGCGCACGAGGGCGTCGTAGACGGCCTGCTCGCCGTGCGGGTGGTACTTACCGATGATGTCGCCGACGACGCGCGCTGACTTACGGTAGTGCTTGTCGGACGTGTAACCGCCCTCGCGCATGCCGTAGAGGATACGGCGGTGCACCGGCTTCAAGCCGTCGCGGATATCGGGCAGCGCGCGGGCAACGATCACGCTCATCGCGTAATCGAGGTACGAGCGCCGCATCTCCTCCTCGACGCTGATCGGAATGACGTCGCGGGCGGGGGGAAGCGGCGGTTTGTCGGTCAAAATCGGATCGGGCCTGGAACGCGCCGGGCGGACTCTGCCGCAGCGCCACATGTTGGGACTTAACTATCTCGAGACTACCAGAATTGGGGTGCGAGAGCCAGTATTGCGCGCGTCAAACATGGGGCAAAATCCCTGTCCCGACAACGAGTTAGGAGCCAGGTTTGGCCGCCCCGGCGGCCCGGCCGCTCAGGTCGATTGGGCGGCGTCCACACGAGCTGCGGCCGAGCGGATTTGGCGCTGCGCCGGAAGCGAACTGGTTGCGCCCCGCACCGCGATGAAGCTCTTGGCGACGAACGGGCAGAGCCAAGTACGCTCGGCGAAAATACTGCCGTCCGGGAACATTTCCCGCAGTTGAAGCCGCACGCTGGCTCGGCGCGGGGCCGCGCGCCAGAGCCTGGCGGATGCTCAGTTCAATCTTGGGTGGCTCTACGAGCGCGGCGGTAACGGCGTGCCGCCGGACGACGTCGGGGCGTTCGCGTGGTTCACCCGAGCCCAGTGCCAAGGCCACGCGGATGCTCAGCAGATGACCACACCGGTCAACTGCGCTTGTCGCCGCAGCAACGTGCCGCGTCGGAGCAGCGCCTCGGGACGACCAGGGGCTAGCGGCGGGCCTTCTTGCGGGGCGCGCTGCGGCGCACAGCCTTGCGCGCGGCCGGACGTTTCGCGGCCGCCGTCTTTTTCGCGCGGGACCTTGGCGCAACTTTCTTGGCGCGTGCAGCGGCGGCGCGCTTGGCCGGCGCGCGCTTCGCCTTGCGGGCCGGTGCCTTGCGCTTGGCGGGCGGGTGACCGGAAACTTCCTCGATCGCCAGGATGGTCATGTCTTCGAGCACCTCATCCATCGGGCCCCAGATGGCCTGCACCTTGGCGTCGTGGTGCGCCTTGGACGACGCGGCCTCATCGACCCAATAGAAGCGTTCGACAAAGGAGATCTTGCCCGAGCGCTTGTCGGAAGCGCGCCAGACGCGCGCCGGTTCATTGGTGGCGAGGCCGGCCGCGCGAACCGCCGGCCAGTGCTTCTTCACCAACTCAAGAAGGTCGTTCTCGCGCCCCTCTTTGGGACGGTAGATGACGATGTTGCCAACCGTCGCCATGGACCCTCCTAGAACGGAATTTCGTCGTCGAGGTCAGGGGCCGCACCGCCGCCACCGCCACTGCGGCCACCGCCACCGCCGCCCATGTCATCGGGCGGCCCGCCGCCGGAGTCGCTGCGGCCGCCGCCGCCGCCCTTGGTGTCGAGCATGGTGAGCACGCCGTTGAAGCGCGGCACGACGATCTCAGTCGTATACTTGTCGATGCCGGCTTGATCCTGCCACTTGCGGGTCTGAATCTGGCCCTCGATGTAAACCTTGGCGCCCTTCTTAAGGTACTGCTCGGCGACCTTGGCGATGTTCTCGTTGAAGATCACCACGCGGTGCCACTCGGTCTTTTCCTTGCGCTCGCCCGAGGCCTTGTCGCGCCAACTCTCGGATGTGGCGACGCTCAAGTGAACGATGGGCGAGCCCTCCTGGGTGCGCCGCACCTCGGGATCCTTGCCCAGGTTGCCGACCAGAATGACCTTGTTGACGCTGCCCGCCATGGACGTTTCCTTTCCCCGCGCACGCCCAGGCTTGCAACACCCGCGCGCGGGGGCCCTGGGCTCTTTTGCGGCACCCTAGCGGGGTGGTCCGCGATTCGCAATTCGACGCTGCGACCCTTTACAATGGCTCGTTTCAGCATACCTCTCCGCGCCGGACACTCATGCAATCCATCGTCATCCGCGGCGCCAAAGAGCACAACCTGAAGAACATCGACGTGGTGATCCCGCGCGACCAATTGGTGGTGTTCACCGGCCTGTCGGGTTCCGGCAAATCCTCGCTCGCGTTCGACACCATCTATGCCGAGGGCCAACGGCGCTATGTCGAGAGCCTGTCGGCCTACGCGCGCCAGTTCCTCGAGCTGATGCAGAAGCCCGACATCGAGTCGATCGAAGGCTTGTCGCCGGCGATTGCCATCGAGCAGAAGACTACGTCGAAGAATCCGCGCTCGACGGTCGGCACCGTCACCGAGATCTACGACTATCTGCGCCTGCTGTATGCGCGCATTGGCGTCCCCTACTCGCCCGCCACCGGACTGCCGATCGAGAGCCAGACCGTCAGCCAGATGGTCGACCGCATCCTGGCGATGAAGGAGGGTGCGCGCCTGAACCTGCTGGCGCCGATCGTCCGTGGCCGCAAGGGCGAGTACCGCAAGGAACTGCAGGTCTTGCAGAAGCGCGGTTTCCAGCGCGTCAAGGTGGACGGCAAGATCTACGAGATTGACGAAGTGCCAACCCTCAACAAGAAGCTCAAGCACGACATCGAGGTGGTGGTCGACCGCCTCGTGGTGCGCGGCGACCTCGGCACACGGCTGGCGGATAGCGTCGAGACAGCGCTGGATCTGGGCGACGGCATCATCTTCACCGAGAACGCCGACACAGCGGAGCGTACGACGTTCTCGGCCAAGTTCGCCTGCCCGGTGTCCGGCTTCACCATCGAGGAGATCGAGCCGCGACTGTTCTCCTTCAACAACCCGTTCGGCGCCTGCCCGACCTGCGATGGCCTGGGCACACGCATCTTCTTCGATCCGGCGCTGGTGGTGCCTGACACCCGTCTGAACCTGGAAGGCGGCGCCGTTGCGCCGTGGCAGCGCACCCAGTCGCACTTCTATCTGCAGACGATGGCGAGCATCGCGCGCCACTTCAAAGTGAGCATGCGCACTGCGTGGGCCGACCTTGCCGAAGAGGTGCAGAACACGATCCTGTTCGGCTCGGGTGACACGCCGATCTCCATCGCGTTCAACGACGGCGCGCACAAGTATTCGACGAACAAGCCGTTCGAGGGGGTCATCCCCAACATGGAACGGAGGTTCCGCACGACCGAGTCCAATTGGGCGCGCGAGGATATGGCGCGCTACCAGAACACCGCGCCGTGCGAGGCGTGCCACGGCGATCGGCTAAAGCCCGAGGCCCTGGCGGTCAAGATTGCCGCCTTCAACATCGCCGACGTGTCGTCGCTGTCGATTGAGGCGGCGCGCAAATGGTTCGGTGATCTGCCGGCCAAGCTGTCGAAGAAGCACAACGAGATCGCCGAACGCGTGCTGAAGGAGATCAACGAACGCCTCGGGTTCCTCGGCAACGTCGGACTCGGCTACCTCACCATGGCGCGCCAGTCGGGAACGCTGTCCGGCGGCGAGAGCCAGCGCATCCGCCTGGCGTCGCAGATCGGCTCCGGTTTGACTGGCGTGCTCTACGTCCTTGATGAGCCTTCGATAGGCCTGCACCAGCGCGACAATGCGCGGCTGCTGACTACGCTGGTGCGCTTGCGCGACATCGGCAACACGGTCATTGTCGTCGAGCACGATGAGGACGCAATTCTCGCCGCCGACCATGTCATCGACATGGGACCCGGGGCCGGTATCCACGGCGGCCGGGTCATCGCCGAGGGGCCGCCCAGCCACATCTTGAAGAGCCCCGACAGCCTGACCGGCCAGTACCTATCGCGCCTGCGTCAGGTGCCCCTGCCCGCGCAGCGGCGGCCGGGCAAGCCGGGCCAGTTCCTCAAGGTCATCGGCGCCAAGGAAAACAATCTCGCCAACGTCAGCGCGTCCATTCCGCTCGGCACTCTGACTTGCGTCACCGGCGTATCCGGCAGCGGCAAGTCCACGCTAATCATCGACACCCTGTTCAAGGCCGTGTCGCGGCGCCTGATGGGCGCGCGGGAAATACCCGGCGCCCACGATGCCATCGAAGGCATAGAGTTCATCGACAAGGTCGTGGACATCGACCAATCGCCGATCGGCCGCACGCCGCGCTCCAATCCGGCGACCTACACGGGCGCGTTCGGACCGATCCGCGACTGGTTCGCCGGCCTGCCGGAATCGACCGCGCGTGGGTACAAGGCCGGACGCTTCTCGTTCAACGTCAAGGGCGGGCGTTGCGAGGCGTGCCAGGGCGACGGCCTGATCAAGATCGAGATGCACTTCCTGCCCGACGTCTACGTGACGTGCGACGTGTGCAAGGGTCGGCGATTCAACCGCGAGACGCTCGACATCACCTTCAAGGGCAAGTCGATCGCCGACGTGCTGGACATGACCATGGACGAGGCGACCGAGTTTTTCGGAGCGGTGCCCAGCATCCGCGAGAAGATGGAGATGCTGCAGAAGGTGGGCCTGGGTTACATCCATGTCGGTCAGCAGGCCACCACGCTGTCCGGCGGTGAAGCACAACGCATCAAACTCAGTCGCGAGCTCGCGCGGCGCAGCACCGGGCAGACGCTCTACATCCTGGACGAGCCGACGACCGGCCTGCATTTCGAGGACGTGCGCAAGCTGTTGGAGGTGCTGCAGGCACTGGTCGATGCCGGTAACACCGTGCTGGTGATCGAGCACAATCTCGACATCATCAAGACCGCCGACTGGCTCATCGACCTTGGCCCCGAAGGCGGCAACAAGGGCGGCCACATCGTCGCCGTCGGAACCCCGGAAGAGGTCGCGGCGGCGTCGGGCAGCTATACCGGCCAGTATCTGGCGCCGGTTCTAGCGCGCGGCGCCAGCACCCGCGGTATCGGCGCCGAGAGCAGCATCAGCGCGCGCGCCAACCGCCCGCGCCGGAAGGCATCGTAGTGCGGCCGGTACACATCATCGGCGGCGGGCTCGCCGGCTCCGAAGCGGCCTGGCAAGTCATTCGCGCCGGGGTCCCGGTCGTCATCCACGAAATGCGCCCGGTGCGGAAGACCGATGCCCACATCACCGAGAACCTTGCCGAGTTGGTTTGCTCCAACTCATTCCGCTCCGACGACGCTGACACCAACGCCGTAGGTCTGTTGCACGAGGAGTTGCGGCGCGCGGGATCGCTGATCCTGTCGGCCGCCGACGCGCACCGCGTGCCGGCCGGAGCGGCCTTGGCGGTCGATCGCGTCGCATTCTCTGCTGCGGTGCAGGAGCGCCTGCTGGCCGAACCCCTCGTCACGCTCGATCGCAGCGAAGTCGCGGGCTTGCCACCTGCCGATTGGGATTCGGTCATCTGCGCGACAGGCCCGCTGACATCCCCCGCCCTCGCCGACGGCATTCGTTCGTTGACGGGTGAGGACTCGCTCGCCTTCTTCGATGCCATCGCCCCGATCGTGCACGCCGAAAGCATCGACCTGACGATCGTCTGGGCGCAGTCGCGCTATGGCAAGGGCGGCGGCAAGGACTACCTGAACTGCCCGATGAATCGCGACGAGTACGAGGCGTTCATCGACGCCCTGCTAGCCGCCGAAAAGACCGAGTTCAAGGAGTGGGAGAAGTCCACCCCGTACTTCAACGGCTGCCTGCCGATCGAAGTGATGGCCGAGCGTGGCCGCGAGACGCTGCGGTTTGGTCCGATGAAGCCGGTCGGCCTCGACGATCCGCGCACCGGCCGGCGGCCCCACGCCGTCGTCCAACTGCGCCAGGACAACGCCCTCGGCACGCTGTTCAACATCGTCGGCTTCCAGACCAAGATGAAGTACGCCGACCAGGTGCGCGTGTTCCGCGCCATCCCCGGCCTTGGCGAAGCGCAGTTCGCCCGGCTGGGCGGCATTCACCGCAACACGTTCCTCAACAGTCCGCGCCTGCTCGACAACAGCTTGCGGCTGAAGGCCGACCCGCGCCTGCGCTTCGCCGGACAAATCACCGGCGTCGAAGGCTACGTCGAGAGTGCGGCGATGGGACTCCTTGCCGGCCGCTTCGCCGCCGCCGGCCGCAACGACAGCGTGGTGGCAGGTCCTCCGCCCACTACATCGATGGGCGCCCTGCTCAACCACATCACCGGCGGTGCCGTCGCCGATTTCCAGCCGATGAACGCCAACTTCGGCCTGTTCCCAGAAGTGGCGGCCAAGCGCGGCGACGATCGCAAGCGGCTGATGGTCGAGCGCGCGCGCGCCGATTTCACCACCTGGCTCGGTGGCGCGCAGTCCTCA
>CAMDCA010000053.1 GCA_945889645.1 Rhizobium sp. Q54 | reverse complement strand
CCCGCGTCAGGCTGAACGGCATTCGGCTTCGTGATAGTGCTTGTCATGGCGTGGTCTCCTGTCCGGCGCGTCAAACGCCGCACTTGCTGGGGTTGAAGCACCCGGAGACTACGCCACCACCAATTCCAACCAACTTCGCGACGCCACCTCGACGATCCGCTGGAAGCGGAGTTCTCTGCGGTCATGCGAGCACTCGAAGAGGCACTCACCGAAGAGAGCGGAAAAACGAAGCGGCTCAGTCGAACGCGTCAGAAGTTGGGACGCGTCGGCGTGCGTCAAACCTTAACCGATCTCGCCATGAAGCCACAGCCGTCGAGTGGTTTCCTCAAATTGATCGAGTTCGGGATGGCAGACATGTCGGCCGAGGCGCTTGTCGTAAAGTACGCAGGCGATTTTGAAGACTCAGTCGTCCAAGCCGCTCGACGCCGCTTGATCGCGCACGGAATCGCCGTTTTGGCCGACTGAATCAAGCGCCGTCACTTCGCGCCCGGCAGGCCCTTCGAGGTCGAGTACTCGAAGTGCAGGGCCTTGTCGGGGTTGAGGATCGGGTGGATGGCGTGGGCGGCCTGCGCGGCTTCGGCGAATCCTGACAGGATCAGCTTCAGCTTGCCCGGATAGCTGGCGATGTCGCCGACGGCGAACACGCCGGGCAGGTTGGTGGCGCAGGTCTCGGGGCGCACGGCGATGTGCCTGTGCTCGTCCAGCGCGATGCCCCACTCGGCGATGGGGCCGAGGTTGTTCACCAGACCGAAGAACGCCAGCACGACGTCGGCCGGCAGCGACCGCTCGACGCCGTCGAGGGTCGCGACCTTGACGGCGGTCAGCTGACCGCCGGAGCCTTCGAGGCCCGACATCTGGTACGGGATCACCATCTCGATGGCGCCGCTGGCCGCCAATTCGTGCATCTTGCGCACGCTCTCGGGTGCGGCGCGGAACTTGTCGCGGCGGTGCACGACCCACACCTTGGCGGCGATACCGGCCAGTGCAATGGCCCAGTCCACCGCCGAGTCGCCGCCGCCGGCGATGACGACGCGCTTGCCAGCGAGGTCGCCCTTGCGCCGCACCAGGTAGAAGACGCTCTTGCCCTCGAAGGCCTCGACGCCCGGCAGCGGCAGGCGCACGGGGCCGAACGCCCCGGTGCCGCCGGCAATGATGACGGCGCGCGCGGTCACCGCCTCGCCGCCAGGCATCTCCAGCCGCCAGCCATCGTTGCCTCCGTCGGGTCGTGGGCGGGTCGGCTGCAGGCGCAGCACCGGATGGCCCAGGCGATAGGTCGGATTGAACGGCGCGGCCTGTTCCAGCAGGCGGTCGATCAACTCCATCGCCATGACCGACGGGTAGCCGGGGATGTCGTAGATCGGCTTCTCGGGGTACAGCGCCGCGCATTGGCCGCCAGCGGTGTCGAGCACGTCGATGACCGTGGAGTGGAAGCCGAGCATGCCGCACTGGAACACCGAGAACAGGCCGACCGGACCCGCGCCGATGATGGCGACGTCGGTCGTCCGCGACTCGTGTCCTGGGGCCTGGTTCATGGTTGCTACCTTGAGGATTGCCTGTGCGGCGGCAAGCCCGCGCGGGGCTTGCCAGGTCTACGCCGCCGGGACGCTATTCCCAGGCGAAGGTGGAAAGGATGCGCAGGAAGTCGATGCGCCGCGCCGCGAACGCCGCGTCGGCGGTGCGATCGTCGGCGCCGGTGGCGCCGCACGCCATGTGCCACACCTGCCCCGGCATGCGCGACAGGAACACCATCTGCACGGTGCGGGTGCCGGGCTTGGCGGGGTCGGTTGCCACCACGGTCGCCAAGTGCACCGGCCGGTTGGCCATCTTGACGATGCTCTGGTCGCGCACCGTGATGTCGGTGAAGCGGTCGCCGAGCGAGGCGGCCCAGTCTTCCTTGTTCCACGGGTGGTTGTTGATCGACCAGTCGAGCTGCGCCTGCACCAGCCCTTCGAACTCGGGCGCGGCGTGCACGGCGACCGTGCAGGCGCCCGGGTTGGCGGTGCCCGGCGTGTTGATGACGGCCCTCAACTCGGGGATGCGACCCTCGACCGTCGGCCAATCGGACGGATAGGTGAAGCGGAAGCCGGCGCCAGGTTCGCGGAAGGTCCGCGCCGCCTGTGCCTGTGCCTCGGTGCCGGGCCACAGCGAGATCGAAAGGGTTGCCGCCAGGAGAACTACAACGATGCGCATGCCCCTACCTTCGCCGCCCAGGGCACTGCGATGCAAGCCCTCCCAGGCTGGCTCTCCGCCTATGATATGTGGGGAGGGGACATGCGGGTCGCGCTACCGGCACTGATTGATACCGAGCGGCTGGCGGGGCGCGTTGCGGCCCTGGCCCGGCGTGGTGATTTCCTTGCCCTGTCCGGCCCGCTGGGCGCCGGCAAGACCGCCTTCGCTCGCGCGTTCTTGATCGCCACGGCCGAGCGCGCCGGCGCCGCTCCGCCGTCCGAAGTGCCGAGCCCGACCTTCACCCTGGTGCAAAGCTACGACTTCGGCGGCGCCGAGATCGCGCACTTCGACCTCTATCGCATCCGCACGGCCGACGAGGCGGCCGAGCTCGGCCTCGACGAGGCGCAGGCCAACGGCATCGTGCTGGTCGAGTGGCCCGAACGACTCGGCGACCGCATTCCGCGCGACCGTCTCGACGTTGCACTGGCCTTGGCCCGCGATGATCAGCGCGTCGCGACGCTGACGGCCCGCGGCAGCTGGGCATCGCGCATGGCGGGATTCGCCGCATGAAGCCGACGCCGACCGTTTACACCGTCCCGGCCGGCGTCGCGTTCGTTGACGCGCTCGTCGCCGGCATCCGCCAGCGCACCGGCAATGACCCGGAGCGGATTGCGGCGCTGACGGTGCTGCTGCCGACGCGGCGCGCCTGCCGCTCGCTGCGCGACGCGTTCCTGCGCCTGTCGGACGGACGCCCGACGCTGCTGCCGACGCTGCGTCCCATCGGCGACGTTGAGGAAGACGAGTTGGTCCTGTCGGTGGTCGAGCAGGCGTGGGAGGGCGACGACGCGACTGCGGCGCTCGACCTCGCGCCGGCCCTGTCGCCGCTGCGCCGCCGCCTCTTGCTGTCGCGTCTCATCCTGCGCCTCAAGCCCGAGACGCCGCCCGACCAGGCGCTGTTTCTGGCCGGTGAACTGGCCCGCCTGCTCGACCAGATGCAGATCGAGGAAGTCGGCTTCGAGGGGCTCAAGGACATTGTCCCGGCCGAACTCGCCGTGCACTGGCAGGAGGTGCTGACGTTTCTGGAGATCCTATCGGTGTCGTGGCCCGCGGTGCTGCTGGACGAAGGCGTGCAGGACCCCGCCGTGCGGCGCAGCAAGCTGCTCGATGCGCAGGCCAAGCTGTGGGAGGCGCACCCGCCGCCGGGGCCGGTCATCGCCGCGGGCTCGACGGGCACGGTGCCGGCAACCGCGCGCCTGTTGCGGCTGGTCGGCCGCCTGCCGGACGGCTGCGTCGTGCTGCCGGGTCTCGACCTGGCGATGCCGGACTCGTCGTGGGACCGCATCGATCCCACCCATCCGCAGTTCGCCATGAAACATCTGCTCGACCGCCTCGGCGTGGCGCGCGTCGGCGTCGAGGAATGGGCCGCGCCGGACGTTGCCGCCGCACCCGCCGCTCGCGTCGCGCTGCTCGCCGAAGCGTTGAAGCCTGCGCCGGCGTGGGCCGAACCATCCGATGTCACATTCCCCGACAACGCCGGCACCGGCCTGTATCGAGTCGATTGCGCCAACCCGGAAGAAGAAGCGCGGGCGATTGCCCTGGCGTTGCGCCAAGCCCTGGAGGAACCCGGCCGCACCGCCGCACTGGTGACGCCCGACCGCGCACTGGCCCGCCGCGTCACTGCCGAGCTAGGGCGCTGGAACATCGCGGTGGACGACTCGGCGGGCGTTCCGTTGGCGCTCACCACCGCCGGTACCTTTCTGCGCCTGACCGCCAGCATGGTGGCGGAGGAGCTGGCACCGATCGACCTGCTCGCCGCGCTGAAGCACCCGCTGGCGGCCGGCGGCATGGAGTCGTGGGCGTTCCGCCGCCGCGCCCGCCGTCTCGACCATCTGGTGTTGCGCGGTCCGCGTCCCGCCGCCGGGTTCGCCGGGTTGCTCAAGGCGCTCGATGCGCTGGCCGAGCGCCGTCCCAGCGACGTGGCCGAACTGAAGCCGTGGCTGCAGAACCTGGCGGCCCTTGCAGCGCCGCTGATCGGGGTCGTGAGCGACGACGAGACCGACATGGTCGCGCTGCTGCGCGCCCACATCCAGTTCGCCGAAGCGTTGGCGGCCGACTCGGACAAGCCCGGCGCCGGTCTGCGCCTGTGGTCGAACGACGATGGCGAAGCCGCCGCCGTGTGGCTGGAAGAGTTGCTGCGCGTCGCCGGTGCCGGGGCGTCGCCGCAGTTCGCCGGGCGCCATTACCCGATGGTGCTCCACGAGCTGATGGCGGGGGTCAACGTCCGGCCGCGCTATCCGAAGCATCCGCGCCTGCACATCTGGGGTCCGCTCGAAGCACGTTTGCAGCAGGCTGACGTCGTAATTCTGTCCGGCCTCAACGAAGGCACCTGGCCGCCCCAGGCGACCACCGATGCGTGGATGTCGCGGCCGATGCGCAGCAAGGTCGGCTTGCCGATGCCCGAGCGCCGCATCGGCCTCGCGGCCCACGACTTCGCGCAAGCAGCCGCCGCACCTATGGTCGTGCTCACGCGCGCCACCAAGGTGGACGGTGCCCCCACCGTGCCGTCGCGCTGGCTCGATCGCCTCGATGCCGTGCTCGGTGGCAGCAGCCTTTCGCTGCCTGCCGCACCGTGGCTGGCGTGGCAGCGCAAGCTCGTCGATCCGGAGGAGGTGCGGCCGATTGCGCCGCCGGCGCCCACGCCGCCGATCGCCAAACGCCCGCGCCTGTTGTCTGCCACGACCATCGAGACGTGGGTGCGCGACCCCTACGGCGTCTACGCCAAGCACATCTTGCGGCTGCGTGCGTTGGACCCGATCGATTCCGACCCCGACGCGCGCGAACGCGGCCAGGTCATTCACCACGCCATCGATACGTTCCTGAAATCCGACGTTGACGTGCTGTCGCCCGACGCGCTGCCGCGCATGATGGAGTCGGGCGCGAAGGCATTCAGCACGCTGCTGACCTTGCCGGGCGTCTGGGCCTTTTGGTGGCCGCGCTTCCAGCGCATTGCCGCGTGGTTCATCGACAACGAACGCGCGCAGCGCACGCGCGCCCTGCTGGCCGCCAGCGAAGTGAAGGGTGGCGTGGATATCGCCGCGCCGGCCGGAATCTTCCGCATCGAAGCGAGGGCCGACCGCATCGATCGCCTGCGGGACGGCGGCCTTGCCGTCATCGACTACAAGACCGGCGGGTTGCCTTCCTCGGCGGACGTGCAACAGGGGTTCGCGCCTCAGCTCGCGGTCGAGGGTCTGATCGCATTGCGTGGCGGCTTCCCGAACATTGCCGCGGAGCGCGTCCTGGAACTCGCCTTCTGGAAGCTGAGCGGTCTCGGCGACGGCGGCGAGATCAAGAAAGCGGCGAAGACGCCGCAGGCTACGGAGGCCCTCATCGCCGATCTGGACGCCGGACTGGGCGAGTACATCGCCGCGTTCGACGACCTGGCGATGCCCTACCGCTCGCGGCCGCGGCCGGATTTCGGACCGCGCTATTCGGACTACGACCATCTGGCGCGGGTGCGCGAGTGGTCCGCCGGCCCGGGCGAAGACGAAATGGTCGCCGTGGTGCCGCGATGAGCAAGCCGCTCGCCGTCCGCGCCCGTGCCACGGGACCACAGGCCAGCGCCTCCGACCCGACGGCCTCGTCGTGGGTGACGGCATCGGCCGGCACCGGCAAGACCCAGGTGCTGACCGATCGGGTGCTGCGCGTGCTGCTCGCCGGCACCGAGGCGCGCGCCATCCTGTGCCTGACGTTCACGCGCGCGGCGGCGGCGGAGATGAAGGTGCGCCTGACCGAGGCGCTGGCCAAGTGGGCGACGGCGCCCGAAGCGGTGCTGCGCGAAGATCTGCGCCTGCTGATGAACATCGGCGGCGGCGTCACCGCGGACGAGGTTCGTCGCGCCCGCCGTCTGTTTGCCGAGGTGCTTGATGCTCCCGGCGGCCTCAAGGTCCTGACCATCCACGCCTTCTGCGAGTCGCTGCTGGCGCGCTTCCCGGTCGAAAGCGGCGTCGCGGCGCACTTCGAGGTCATGGACGAGCGCACGGCCGCCGAGCATCTGGAGGCCGCGCGCGACCGCGTGCTGCAGCGCGCGCGCAACGACGCGGACCTAGCCGCCAAGGTCGGCGGCGTCACCGCGCGGGTGAACGAACAGCGCTTCGGCGAATTGATGCAGGAGCTGGCAAGGCACCGCGCCCGCATCCGCAAGCTTGTGTCGCCGGACATCGCGGCGGCGTTCGCCCGCGTGCGCGGGTGCCTGGGCCTACAGGACGGCGAGGACGCGAAAGGCATCCTGGCCGAGGCGTGCCGCGACGGCGCATTCGATCCGATCGGCATGAAGCGTGCGTGCGCCGTGTTGCGGGCGGGGGCGCCGACCTTCGTCGCGCGCGGCACGGCGCTACTGGCATGGATGGACGCCGACCCACGCGAACGCGCGGACCGCTTCCTCGCCTACCGTGAGGAATTCTTCACCGATGGCGGCGACGGCAAGCGGCGCGACAACCTGCTGCCGAAAGCTGCCGCGACCGCCGCGCCCGATCTGGCGCGCGTGCTTGAAATCGAAGCCGACCGCATCGCCGCGGTGGCGGAACGCTTGCGCAAAGCGGACGTCTACGACGCCACAAGCTGCTTGCTCGCGTTCGCATCCGCGCTTCTGACCGAGTACGAACGCGGCAAGGAGCGACACGCGCTGCTCGACTACGACGACCTCATTCTCAAGACCCGCGACCTGCTGGCCAAGCCGGGCGTGGCGCCGTGGGTGCTGTACAAGCTCGACGGCGGCATCGACCACATCCTGATCGACGAAGCGCAGGACACCAGCCCGGAGCAGTGGCAGGTCATCAAGGCCATTGCCGACGAATTCTTTGCCGGCAAGGGCGCGCACGACACGACGGCGATGGCCGGTGCCGGCCCGGCGTCGTTGCCGCGCACCGTGTTCGCGGTGGGCGACTCCAAGCAGTCGATCTTTGGCTTCCTGCAGGCCGATCCGCAGTCATTCGGTGCCATGCGCGCGTACTTCGAGACCCAGGTGCGCGACGCCGAGGAGAACTGGCGGCCGGAGACCCTGATCGAATCGTTCCGCACCGTGGCGCCGATTCTGAAGGTCGTCGATACGGTGTTTGACCAGCCGCCGGCGCAGAACGGTTTGCTGCTCGCCGAGCCGGAGATCCACCACGTCGCGCACCGCAAAGGCCAGGCCGGGTACTTCGAGTTGTGGCCGACGGCGCGCCCGGAGGACGGCGGCCCGGCGCGCGCGTGGGATCCGCCGTTCGAGCAGGAGCACCGCCGCTCGGCGAGCGCGCAGCTTGCCGATCGCATCGCCGAGACGGTGCTGGGCTGGGTCGGCAAAGAGTTGTTGCCGTCGCGCGGCCGCCCGGTGCGGCCCGGCGACATCATGATTCTGGTGCAGCGGCGCGCGACGTTCGTCGAAGAGGTCGTGCGTGCTCTCAAGCTAAAACGCGTCGCCGTGGCCGGCACCGACCGCATGCTTATCACCGAGCAATTGCCGGTGCAGGATCTCATGGCGCTGGGCCACTTCGCCTTGCTGCCGGAGGACGACCTGACGCTGGCCACGGTCCTGAAAGGCCCGCTGGTCGGCCTGTCCGAGGAGTCGCTGTTCGATCTTGCCGCCGAGCGGCCGGGAAGCCTGTGGGCCGAGCTGCGCCGCCGCACGGAGGAGCGGTTGGAGTTTGCGGCCGCCGTGCGCTTCTTGCGCGCAGTGCGGAAAGACGCCGACTTTGCCACGCCGCACGCGTTCTTCGCCAGCCTTCTGGCCAAGGGTGGCCGGCGTTTGATCCTGGGCCGCCTGGGACCGGAGGCCAATGATCCGATCGATGAGTTCCTGGCCCGTGCGCTGGAATACGAGCGCGCCCACGCGCCGTCGCTGCAGGGTTTCCTCGATTGGATCGGGCGCGGCCAGGTGGTGGTGAAGCGCGACCTGGAAGTCGGCCGCGACGAGGTGCGGGTGCTGACGGTGCACGGCGCCAAGGGTTTGCAGGCGCCGATCGTGTTCCTGGCCGACACGTGCTTTGTGCCGCAGAACGATCCGCTGCTGCACTGGCGCGACCACGGCGGCAAGCAGGTCATGCTGTGGACGCATCGCGTCAAGCACGCCGATGCGGTGACGCTGGCGGAGCGCGACGCCGCGCGCGCGCGGCGCGAGGAGGAGTATCACCGCCTCCTCTACGTCGCGATGACGCGGGCCGAGGATCGCCTGATCGTGTGCGGCTTCGAGACCAAGATCGCGCGCAGCGATCGCTGCTGGTACAGCCTCATCGAATCGGCGCTGCAGCGTCTCGATCCGCCGGCCGCTGAACATGAGGGTGGAGTCCGGCGGCTGGAGACCCTGCAGGACGAGCCGCCGGATCGCGTCAAGCAGTCGGCGGTGCAGGCGCGCGACGAATCGGCGCTGCCGCCGTGGACCCAGCGCGCGGCACCGGGCGAGCCGGCGCCGCAGACACCGCTGACGCCGAGCCGTCCGTCCGGGTTCGAGCCGCCGGCCTACTCGCCGCTCGGCGGTGCCACCATCAACGCCGGCACTCGGCGTGGCGTGCTGATCCACCGTTTGCTGCAGTTGCTGCCGGGGGTGGATGTTTCGGCGCGGGTAGCAGCGGCCGCGCGCTTCCTCGGTACCAATGCGGCCGAATTCAGCGAGGCCGAGCGCGGCGAGATGAGCGCCGCGACCCTCGGCGTGCTCGGGCACGCGGAGTTCGCCGATCTGTTCGGGCCGAACAGCCGCGCCGAGGTTCCGGTAGTCGGCGTCGTGCGCATGCGCGTCGACCAAGGCGGCGGTGAGGCCGTGCTGTCCGGCCAGATCGACCGCCTGGTAGTGCGCGCCGACCACGTGCTGATCGTTGACTACAAAACCCACCGGCCGGCGCCCAAGACGGCGGCCGACGCGCCGGCCCAGTACGTGCGCCAGATGGCGGCCTACCGCGGGGCGCTGGCGGCGATCTATCCCGGCCGGCCGATCCGCTGCGCCCTGCTGTGGACCGATGGGCCGCGCCTGATGGAGCTGTCGGCCACCCAACTCGATGGGGCGCGGGACTGAGTTGACCTCGGACGGGAGCGGTCTAGCTTCTGCTGGCGCCCTTGTCCGCGGAGTTCGCCATGAGCCTTGCGTCCACCACCGACGACGCCTTCGAAGATGACGTGCTCAATGCCGGCAAGCCGGTGTTGGTGGACTACTGGGCCGAATGGTGTCCGCCGTGCAAGGCGATGTTGCCGGCGCTGGAGGAGATCAACCGCGAGTTCGACGGCAAGCTCACGGTAATCAAGCTCAACATCGACGAGCACCCCGTCACCGGTACGAAGTACGGCGTGCGCGGCATCCCGACCATGATGTTGTTCAAGGATGGCCAGGTTGCCGCGACCATGATCGGTGCGCGGCCGAAGGGCAAAGTGGTCGCCTGGATCAACGCGGCCCTCAACCTCGTTTCGTAGGCGCGGAAGCGCGCCGTTTTCCGCGCCCGGCAGACGACCTTGACGTTGGGGTAGGGGCTCCCTACTTTTGTCCTCACGCCTCCGCGTTGGCTTGCGCCGCGCGGGGGCGTTTGATCCAGGAGCAGCATCCATGAGCAAAGCAATCAGCGACGACACCTTCGATGCCGAAGTGCTTGGCAGCAAGAAGCCTGTCCTCGTCGACTACTGGGCGGAGTGGTGCGGACCCTGCTTGCAGATCGGCCCGGCGCTCGAAGAGATCGCCAAGGAGTTCGACGGCAAGCTGACGGTGGCCAAGCTCAATATCGACGATCACCCCCAGACGCCCACCAAGTACGGCGTGCGCGGCATTCCGACGCTCATGCTGTTCAAGGACGGGCAGGTTGCGGCGACCATGGTTGGCGCCCGGCCGAAGGGCAAACTCGTCGAGTGGATCAACTCGGTCCTTGGACCGGCCACCGTCGCCTAGGTCTTTAGCGAGCTAGCACCCCACGCGTCGCGCGGAACGCGCGCCCGTATCGATCGGCGCGCCTCTGGCGTGACGCGCGCGGCCTCGCATCGAGGCTGCGCCGGCGCTTGATTCTTCTCAATGTCATTGCGAGCGGCCCAAGGCTGCCCGGCAATCCAGGAGCCACCGTTTTGGGCTCCTGGCTCGGGCCCCTGGATTGCTTCGCTACGCTCGCAATGACGAATCGGTGTTACGGTTCTCTCCACGGAGGCCGTCATGGTCGTGCGCGCAGTCGCTGCACTGCTGGCTGTGCTTGCCGCGTTGGCGATGGGCGCGCGGCCTTCGTTGTCCCAACCGGCTCCCGAATACAGCATCGCCGTGCTGCCGACCGTGGCGCAGACCATGTTCGGCCTCGAGGTCGAAGACCTGGGGCGGCAGATCGCGCGGCTGATGGCGCGCGAGCCCGGCATCCGCATCATCGATGCGGCGCTCTCCAACCGCTACACGTTGGACGACTCGGCGGTGGTTGCGGGCACGGCGCTCAATGCACGCTTCGTGCTGACCACGTTCGTCACCGGCATGTTGCGGACCGATGTGTTGCTGCGCGACGGCCAGACCGGCGCCATCGTGTGGGGCCGCGCGTTCTACTCGTACATCGACAACGTCGGCGCGTTGCCGGCCGAGGTGTGGGTGGCGGCGACGCGCGCGATTCGCGACATCGCGCAGCCGGAGTCGGCCCGCTAACTACTTGATCTCGCGGCCGTCGGCTTCGAGGATGTGGCCGGCGAGGTAGAGCGAGCCGCAGATCAGGACACGGGCGGGCGGGCCGCGGTCCGAAAACTTGGCGGCCTGCTCGAACGCATCCGCCAGCGACTTCGCCGCCTTCACCTGCTTCACGCCCGCCTTGGTGGCGGACTCGGCCAGCTGCTTGGCCGGCAGCGAGGCGTCCTGGCCGGGGACCTCCATCGTCACCACGGCATGGACGTGCGGAGCCAGCGGCTTGAAGAACGCGGTCGCGTCCTTGGTGTCGAGCATGCCGGTGATGAGGATCAGCGGCCGCGGCGCCTTGGCCTTCCACTCGGCCGCCATGCCGGCGAGTGCGACCGCGGCGCCGGGATTGTGGCCGCCGTCGAGCCACAGCTCGGTACCCTGGTTCAAATTCTTGATCAGCTTGCCGTCGTCGATGCGCTGCAGGCGCGCCGGCCACCTGGCATTCGTCAGGCCTTCGCCCAGCGCGTGATGGCCGACGCGGAACTCAGGCACCTGGTCGATGGCCGCGACGGCGAGGCCGCCGTTGAGTGCCTGGTGCGGCCCAACCAGCGCCGGCACCGGCAGGCGCTCATAGGTGAGCTGCGGCACCTTGACGCTCATCTTGTCGGATTCGTGCTGCGAGGGGATCACCGACCAGTCGCGGCCATGCAGGATCAGCGGCGCGCCGACTTCGGCGGCGCGCTTTTCGATGACGGCGAGCGCTTCGGGTTCCTGTGGGCCGATCACCGCGGTGACGCCGGCCTTCAGGATGCCGGCCTTCTCGGCGGCGATGGCCGGCAGGTCGGGGCCGAGGAATGCGACGTGATCGACCGACACCGGCGTGATGACGCACAGGCGCGGCTTGGCGATGACGTTGGTGGCATCGAGCCGGCCGCCGAGGCCGACTTCCAGGATCACCGCGTCGGCCTCATGGCGCGAGAACACCAGCAACGCGGCGGCGGTAGTGATTTCGAAGAACGTGATCGGCGCGCCGTCGTTGGCCTTCTCGCAATCCTCTAGCGCGGCGACCAATTCGGCCTCGGTGATGAGGGACGAGAAGCTGGCGCGGCGGCCGATGCGGATGCGCTCGTGGAAGTGGATCAGGTGCGGCGACGTGTAGGTGTGGACGCGCTTGCCGGTGTGCTCCAGGGCGATGCGCATGTACTGCGTCACCGAGCCCTTGCCGTTGGTGCCGGCGACGTGGATCACCGGCGCCAATTTCTTCTCGGGATTGCCGAGCGCGGCGAGCAAACGCTCGATGCGCTCCAGCGACAGGTCAATCTTCTTGGGGTGGAACGCTTGCAGGCGCTCCAGGACTTCGTTGCTGGCCACGGACAATCTGTCGGCTATTCGGCGGCGCGCTTCATCTCGCCGGAATCGTTGGCGACGTCACCGCGATAGACGGACGGCGGACTGATCGCCAGCGTGCCGTCGGCAGCCTCGGCGCGCTGCTTGTTCATCAACAGGTCGAGCACGCGCACCAGCGTGTCGCGCAGGTCGCGGCGGTGCACGACCATGTCCACCATGCCGTGGTCCAGCAGGTACTCGGACTTCTGGAAGCCGGCCGGCAGCTTTTCCTTGATGGTGTTCTCGATCACGCGCGGGCCGGTGAAAGCGATCAACGCCCCCGGCTCGGCGATGGCGACGTCGCCCAGCATGGCGAACGACGCCGTGACGCCACCGGTGGTGGGATCGGTCAGGATGACGATGTACGGCAGGCCGGCGTCGCGCACCATGCTGGCGGCGACGATGGTGCGTGGCATCTGCATCAGCGACAGGATGCCTTCCTGCATGCGCGCGCCGCCGGACGCCGACAGTGCGACCAGGGCGGCCTTGCGCGCCACTGCTTCGCGCGCGGCGATGACCATCGCGTCACCGCCGGCCATCGACAGCGAACCGCCGAGGAAGGCGAAGTTCTGCACCGCGGCGACGACGTTGGTGCGGCCCATGGTGCCGGTGGCAACCAGGACAGCCTCGTCCTCGCCGGTCTTGGCGCGGTTTTCCTTCAGGCGCTCGGTGTAGCGCTTGGAGTCGCGAAACTTGAGTGGATCGGTGACCACCGACGGCACCGGAACGATCGCGTACTCGCCGCGGTCGAACAGGCTGCGCAAGCGCTCGCGCGCGCCCAGACGCATGTGGTGCTCGCAGTGCGGGCAGACGGAAAGGTTTGCCACTAGGTCGCGGTGGAAAATCATCTTCTCGCAGCCGGTGCACTTCTCCCACAGGTTCTCCGGCAACTCGCGCTTGCGCACGAGGCTGCGAATCGTCGGGCGGACGAAGTTGGTCAACCAGTTCATGGCAGACTTACTCCTGAAACGCGCGCTCTCCGCGCGACATCCTACTTACGTGCCTTGCGGACACCGGCGGCGAGTTCGCGCATCAGCGCGGTCACGCTGGCGACGACCTCGGCCGGCTTCTTGGCCTGGCCTTCACCAATGCAGTCTACCAAAGCCGAGCCGACCACGGCAGCATCGGCAATTCCGGCGATCGCCTCGGCCTGGGCGGCCGTGCGGATGCCGAAACCCACCGCCACCGGCAGGCTGGTCTTCTTGCGAATGCGAGTCAGAGCGGCGGCCACGGTCGAGATTTCGGGGGCGGCGGCGCCGGTAATCCCAGCGATCGAGACGTAGTAGAGGAAGCCCGAGGTGTTCGCGAGCACCTTGGGCAGGCGCTTGTCGTCCGTCGTCGGGGTCGCCAGGCGGATGAACGACAGGCCGGCGGCGCGGGCCGGCGCACCCAGCTCGGCGTCTTCCTCGGGCGGCAGGTCGACGACGATCAGGCCGTCAACGCCAGCAGCCTTGGCGTCCTTCAGGAACGCCGGCACGCCATAGGAATGGACCGGGTTGTAGTAACCCATCAGCACGATCGGCGTGTTATGGTCGCCGCTGCGGAAGGCTTTCACCATAGCCAGCGTCTTCTTCACCGTGGCGCCAGCCTTCAGCGCGCGCAGGTTGGCGCGCTGGATGGCGGGACCATCGGCCATCGGATCGGTGAACGGCATGCCGAGCTCGATGATGTCGGCCCCGGCGCCGGGCAGCGCCTTGAGCACGGCGAGCGAGGTTTCCGGATTCGGATCGCCGGCGGTGACGAACGTGATCAGTCCGGCACGCTTCTCGGCCTTCAGTGCCGCAAAGCGTGCGGCGATGCGCGGCTCCCCGGTGGCAACCATTACAGCTTCGTGCCGGTCATAGTTTGGTACCTAGGGCGCGCGCCACGTTGAAGATGTCCTTGTCGCCGCGGCCGCACAGATTCATCAGAAGGATGTGGTCCTTCGGCAGAGTCGGCGCAAGCTTGCGCACCCAGCCGAGGGCATGCGCGGGCTCAAGCGCCGGAATGATGCCTTCGAGACGCGCGCACATCTGGAACGCTTCCAGCGCCTCGGTGTCGGTGATCGACGTGTAGGTGACGCGGCCCGCATCGCGCAGCCACGAGTGCTCGGGCCCGACGCCGGGATAGTCGAGACCGGCCGAGATCGAATGCGCCTCGGTGATCTGTCCGTCTTCGTCCTGCAGCAGGTACGTGCGGTTGCCGTGCAGCACACCGGGCCTGCCGGCGGTCAGCGACGCCGCGTGCTGTCCCGTTTCGACGCCGTGTCCGGCGGCTTCGACGCCGTAAATCTTCACCTCGGGGTCGTCGAGGAATTCATAGAACAGGCCGATGGCGTTGGAGCCGCCGCCGATGCAGGCAACCAGCGTGTCCGGCGCGCGGCCTTCGGCCTCCATCATTTGCTGGCGGGCTTCCTTGCCGATGATCGACTGGAAGTCGCGCACCATCGCCGGATACGGGTGCGGACCCGCGGCGGTGCCGATGATGTAGAACGTGTCAGCAACGTTGGTGACCCAGTCGCGCAGCGC
>CAMDCA010000052.1 GCA_945889645.1 Rhizobium sp. Q54 | reverse complement strand
GTCGCTCGGATAACGAAGGCCGCGACGCACGGCGGCAGCGCGGTGTTCAGGCTTCCACATCGGGCACCCCATGGCTTCGACTCGGGTGCCCGACAATGAATCACAACCGATTCCCCAGACTCAACATCTTCTTGGATCGGCTTTAAGGATAGACCTCAAGATACAATAGAGGTCCGCCGGTGTGGCCACCGCCCTTGGTGTGCCGCTCGACTGGGAAGCGACCGGGCAGATCGGCGACGAACAGCATCGCCGCCGCCGAGCGCGCGGAGATCTTCGCTTCGAGGTCGTAGCCTTCGAGGTGCAGGTCCACCAGGGCGTCGCTGCTCCAGCGCAATAGGATCGTCTCGCCCTGCTTGACGCGCAGCGTATCGCCGGACACAACACGACCCTCGCGCACGGCAAGCTCGAACCCCTTGGGCACTGCCAGCGCGCCGCGCCGCGGATCGTTGACGCGCAGCGCCACGCGCTCCACCAGCACGATGCCGTCCCGCACAAAGGCGCGATGGTCCGTCGTCGTCAGAATCACGGCGATCTCGTGGGCGCCCTGCGCGAGCGGCGGCAGGAGCAGCGTGCGGGCGGAGAAATCGGCGTGATACATGCCGTCCACGTACAGATGCGCGTGCGCCTGGCCCGGCAGGTCGCGCGCCTCGAGCGGACTCTGCGCCAGCATGACCTTGGCGATGTCCAGGTCGAGGGCCCATCCGCCCTCGGCCGACGGATGCAGCGACAACCGCATCGCCGGCGACTCGGCCGCCGACCGGCTGACGACCTGGGCCGGATCAGTGACATCGTAGAGGGTCGCCAGGCGGTAGCCGCCAATGAGGGTGTGGTTGTCCGCGAGCATGCGTACGCTACTCGGCGCCGGCCCGCCGTTCCATGGCTGCGCGAGCAGGAGAACGCCCAGGGCGGCGATCGCCGCACCGCCGGCCACGAGAATCTTCGGCATCGAGGAGCGCTGCGCCACGGGTGCTCTGTTCGCACGGGCAGGGCAGAAAGAAAAGCCCGCCCCTTGTGGCTTCGACCTACGCCCTACTTCACCGCGACTAGGCACTTCCGCATGCCTCGGTGCCGCACCGCGTCAGGTCGCGGGCAGGCTCACGGGGCTCGGGCCCGGTTGCGCAGCGGCATCGATCCCTCGATACTCGTAGGGTTACGAGCGGGCTAAGCCGACATTGAGCACCCTGGGGAGGGAAAAATGAAGTGGACAGTGTTCGCGGCGGCATTTGCTGCTGTGTCTCTGATGGCAGGCGGCGCGTTCGCGCAAGCGGCGTTTCCCTCTCGTCCAATCACCCTGATCGTGCCGTTCGCTGCTGGCGGCCCGACCGACACGGTCGGTCGCGTCCTGGCCGAAGCGATGGGCCGCAACCTCGGCCAGCAGGTTGTGGTCGAGAACGTCGTCGGCGCTGGCGGCACCACCGGCGCGGGGCGCGTCGCCGAAGCGGCCAAGGACGGCTATACGCTGCTCCTGTGGCACATCGGCATGGCCACCTCGGACACGCTGTACCGCAAGCTGCCCTACAAAACCTTCGAATCATTCGCCGCCATTGGCCTGGTCACAGAGGTGCCGATGACCATCATTGGCCGGCCGCGCCTCCCGGCGGCTGACTTCGCCGGTCTGGTCGACTACGTAAAGAAGAATGCCGACAAGGTGACGATGGGCAACGCTGGCGTCGGTTCCGCCTCCCACTTGTGCGGGATGCTGTTCCAGAGCCAGATCAAGCAGGTAGTGACCACAGTGCCGTATCCCGGCACGGGCCCAGCCATGACCGACCTTCTGGGTGACCAGATCGACTTCATGTGCGACCAGACCACGACTACCACACCGCAGATCCAGACCGGCTCCGTGAAGGCGTACATGGTCACCAGCCCCGAGCGCCTGGAGCAGATTCCCAACGTGCGCACGGCCAAGGAAGTCGGCATGGACTTCCAACTGGCCATCTGGCACGGCGTGTGGGCCCCTTCGGGCACACCACCCGCAGCGATAAACCGCCTCGTCGAGGCGTTGCAGTTCGCCCTGGCAGAGCGGCCGGTGGCCCAACGCTTCTCCGGCTTAGCCACAAGCCCGAGCCCGAAGGCTGACGCCACGCCGGCCGCGCTCGACGCCAAGGTGAAGGCGGAAGTCGCGCGCTGGAAGCCGCTCATCCAGGCGGCCGGCCAGTACGCGGACTAGCATCTCAGCCACTGGCGAAACATGCGGGACGGTGGCAACACCGTCCCGCTTTCGCATGAGGCCTCGGTGAGCAGCTCCCGCTCCACACTCAACAACGCGTTGCACCGCCACGACCTGATGGCGGGACTGCTGTTCATTGCCTTCGCCGTGTTCTTCGTGCTGCAGACGTTTGGCCTGAGCGGACTTGGCGCCCTATTCAGTGAGGGGTTCTCTGGACTGATCGATGAGGCCGAATTGCCCATCGGCACCGCCCGCCGCATGGGCCCCGGATTTTTTCCCCTGTGGCTATCCGGACTCTTGTCGGTGCTTGGCTTGGTGCTGGTGGCGCGCGGCCTACGCGCAGCCCCCGAAACGACTATTCCGCAAATGCCGTGGCGCGGCGCGGCGTTCATCCTTGGGAGTACGATCTTCTTCGGCGCCACGGTGCGCGGCCTCGGGCTGGTGCCCGCAACTGCTATCGCCGTGCTGATCGCCGCCTTCGCTAGCGAGCGCATGCGCCCGGGCCTCGCGGTCATCCTTGCCGTGGTGCTGACGCTGTTCGTATTGGCGGTGTTCCACTACGGCCTCGGACTGCCGCTGCGCGTCTACGGCCCATGGTTCGACTTCGTGTTGGGAGAAGGGTGATGGTCGACCTGTTTGGCAACCTGTCACTTGGACTCGGCGTCGCACTGACCGCCTACAATGTCCTGTTCTGCTTCCTGGGAGTACTGCTCGGCACCTTGATCGGGGTGTTGCCGGGCGTAGGCCCGGTTGCCACCATTGCGATGCTGTTGCCGATCACAATCTCGTTCCCGCCGGCGACCGCGATGATCATGCTGGCCGGCATCTATTACGGCGCCCAATACGGCGGCTCGACCACCGCTATCCTGATGAACATGCCGGGCGAGCCGTCCTCGTCGGTCACCGCCATCGACGGCTACAAGATGGCGCGCAAGGGCCGCGCCGGCCCGGCGCTGGCGACCGCCGCGTTGGGCTCGTTCTTTGCCGGCTCTGTGGCGACCCTGGTCATTGCTCTGTTCGCGCCACCGCTAGCCCGCTACGCCCTGAAATTCGGGCCGCCCGAGTACTTCGCCCTAATGGTTCTGGGCCTGATCTGCGCCGTGGCGCTTGCCCACGGCTCGGTCATCAAGGCGCTTAGCATGGTTGTCCTCGGCCTGCTTTTCGGCTTAGTCGGCTCTGACCTGTTTAGCGGCATGAACCGCTTCACCTTCGGTTACCGCGAGCTGTCGGACGGCGTGAATTTCGCGGCGGTGGCAGTCGGGATCTTCGGCATCGCCGAAATCCTGCGCAACCTCGAGAGCGAAAAGACTCGCGATGTCCTGATCAGAAAGGTGACCGGCCTGATGCCGACCAGGGAAGATCTCAAGCGCATCATTGCGCCGGTGATCCGGGGCACGGCGATCGGCTCGCTGCTCGGCGTGCTGCCGGGCGGGGGGGCGATTCTGGCGGCGTTCGCTGCCTACGCGATCGAGAAGAAGATCTCGCGGCACCCCGAAGAATTTGGCGAAGGCGCCATTGAAGGCGTCGCCGCCCCGGAGTCAGCCAACAACGCCGGCGCTCAAACGTCGTTCATTCCGTTGCTCACGTTGGGTGTTCCGGCCAACCCGGTGATGGCAGTGATGATGGGCGCCATGATCCTGCAGGGCATCATTCCCGGCCCGGCGGTGATCACCCGCAACCCGGAACTATTTTGGGGCGTCATTGCGTCGATGTGGGTCGGCAACGTGATGCTGGTGATTCTCAATCTGCCGCTGATTGGCTTGTGGGTGCGCCTGCTGACGATCCCGTACTATGTGCTGTTCCCGGCCATCATTGCGTTTGCCGCGATCGGTTCGTACTCCATCAGCTCGAATGCCTTCGACCTGTATGCGCTGGCGCTGTTCGGGGGACTTGGCTACCTGTTGGTGCGCCTTGGCTGCGAGCCGGCGCCCTTCTTGCTCGGATTTGTTCTTGGTCCGCAGATGGAAGAGCACCTGCGGCGCGCGCTGATCATCTCACGCGGCGACCTGTCGGTCTTCCTGACGCGGCCGCTCAGCGCTACGCTGCTCGCCGCCGCCGCCATCGTGTTGTTGATCGTGTTCGTGCCGCAGATCGCAAGAAAGCGCGACACCGTGTTCCAGGACGAGCTCACGTGATCCGCGCGCTTGGCCTGGTCGTCGTATCGCTGGTCGCCGCTGGCTTCGCCGCAGCAGCCCCGCTGCCGCCACCCCGCTGGTTTGCCGGTCCGGCGATCTTCCTGGTCGGACACGATTTCACTGAAGTGCCGCCATCGACCCGCCGCTTTGCCGGCAAGGTGATGGCTCTCGGCACGCCGGACGCCAAGGGCGATCTGCTCACCTTCGGCGCCTCGGTGCAGGAAGAGGCCGTGCCGCCCCTTATCGCGATCCGCAAGGCCGAAGCGATCGCCAGGAGTCAGTTTGTCCTGGAAGAGGTGAAGAGCTGGCGCCTGACCTTGGTCAGCGGCGAGCACCTGGGCAACGCCTACCATGTTGCCGGTAACACGGCGACCGACGTCACGGTAGTTGACCTCTACGGGCACGGCCCGCTCAACGGCCTAAAGGTAGGCGACCTGTTCTTCGTCGAAGAAATCTACTTCCAGCGCAGGGACTGATGCGGGCGCTCAGGCCCATCGCCCTCGCGGCACTCGTTGCCGGCTTCGCTATCGACGCCTCGGCCCAGGAGGCGCGCACGCCGATCGACGTCGTGGACGGTTTCCACCGTGCCCTCACCCAGGGCAACACGGCGGCTGCGCTCGGCCTTCTGGCGCGCGACCTAATCGTCTACGAGTTCGGCGTCATCGATCCTACGTTGGAGCAGTACGCCTTCGTCCATCTTCCGTTCGACATGAACACGGCTGCCGCCACCCAGTGGAAGGTGGACTCGCGACGCATGGGCGGGGGCGGCGACGACTGGTGGGTGCTGACGACCTACAAGGTCACCGGGATCGACAAGAACAACCGGCCGATCAACAACACCACCCTCGAGACGATGATACTGCGCCGTACCAACGGAGCGTTCCGCATCGTCCATATGCATTGGTCGACCAACGATCCCGGGTTCAACGCGCAGGTCCCGGGAACCGCCACCCCGAAGTAGCGCCTGGGCCACCACCGGATGAGCCAGGACCGATGCGGCGTTCGCGCGCTACGCCGTCAGCGGATGGATGGTGGCGCAACGGCGCGCAGCGAAACAAGAGGGGGCGCGCCTTGCGGGCGCCCCCTCCACCCCGCAGCTGGGGATGACTCGCCTAGTGGTGGTGGACGTCGTTGCCCTGGACCACGACGTCGGTCGGGATCTGGTTCGCCCACGGGCCGGTATAGCGGCCGACATGGAGCCCGGTGCCGTTATCGACCCAGTACACTAGGCCCTTGTCGAACACCGGGTATGACCGCGCCTGGCCGACCGGCGCCGTCACGGCATGGCCGACTTCACGCGGGTTGTAGATATTCGAGATGTCGATGGCGCGCAGGCCGTGCGCGTACCAAGAGATGATGATCAGGTTCTGGAACACGGTCGGGTTGTGCGCCTGCCAGTTGACGTTCTTGCGCGGATCGCCGTTTGCCTCGACCGTCGGGGTCTTGACGCACGCACCAAGCTCGTTTTGCGACACACCGAAGGTGGAGACCGGGACCGGGAAGGCCTCGACCTCGATGCTGACGATGTAATTCATCGAGGTCGGGCAGCCGCCGCGCTCGGTCGAGAGCACCAGATAGGCCGGACGCTTGCCGTCAACGTTGCTCTTGTCTAGCGACGGACGGTTGGGCACGGGAATTGCCGAGTGTGCACCCGTCGAGTTGACGCTGGAGGGGAACGGATCGAAGCGCGAGCGGTCCTGCATGCGCAGGTAAGCGTTGACGTTGCCCGCATTGGCGAGGGCCATCACGCCCGGATCGTTGTCGACGATCATGTGCATGCAATCACTGCGAATGAGGGGCAGCTTGGCCGGATCGATCTCGACGCCGATGACTCCGCCACGAAAGATGTTGGTCGACTCCCAGTTGCAGCCCGCGGTCTTGGCAACCAGGGCGACATCCGTGGACTTGACGATCGCCTCGGTATTGAGGACGAAGAAACCGGCAAGGCCAAAAGCCACATAGACGCGCTCGCCGTCCGGAGACCACGTCACCTGGTGGGAGACGTTGCTCTGTTGGGTGGCATTGGCAATCGGCTGCCCGTTGTAGTTGATGACGTTGGTGTAGTCCGGGAAGCGGCCGTCCCGGAACAAGCCGGTGGCATCTGGGCGTTCGCCGCGCACGGGCCCGCCGACGTTCTGCAGGGTGAAGTGCGCCAGCGTCGATGGCGTGGACAGCAACTCGCCGGTGCGCTCGTCGGTGATGGCGTGGATGCGCAGGTCCGGGGTGATGGCGCCCGGACGGTTCGGGTCAGGCCGACCGGCGCCGCCGGATGCGGCCGTCACCATGAGGATGCGCATGGGGTTCTTGGGATCGATCCACATGCCCATCTCGTGTAGGTCGCCGCCATACTCCAGACCCTTTGCGGACTTCACCACCGAGCAGTCGGCCGGATCGACCTCATAGGTCCACAGGCCGCCATCGTCGGTCGAGATGTCGCGCGCGACGACGATGGTGTCCCGGCCGTTGGCCTTCTTGAACAGCGACGCCGACATGATCGAGTCGTCGGCACCCTTCACTGGCACGGGGATCTCGCCGACCTTCCGCGGAGCGGTAGTCACGCGGTTGTCGGCGAGGCGGTAGATCTCCATCGGACGTTCGCCACCGCCGCCGTTGGCATGGCCCATGAAGGCGCAGTTGCCGGCGATGGTGAGAGCACGGCCGTCGCCGACGCCATCGAGGTCGCCACCGGCCCACGCGCCCTGCGCGTTGCGGGTCGATGGGTTGTACGGCACCCAGTGGATGTGCTCGAAATTGCGGAACAGGCCGAGCTGCTGTTCGACGAGCTTTGCGCCGGCGCGCACCTGCTCCTCAGTCGCCATTGGGTTGAGGTTGCCTTTCTCGTCGATGCGGCGCGTCGGGATGAGCAGCGGCAAGACGTCGAACGGCCCCGGTTGGCAACCTACCGGATCGGTCTTCTGCGCCACGCAGGGGGCGCCCTGCGCCACGGCGGGAGCGTTGTTGAGGACAAGCACGGTCGGCAACAGAATCGCTGCTGCTGTCCCGAGCAATCCCCACTTCAGATATTGCTTCGCCTTGTTAGGCATCGGTTCCCTCCCCAGGGTCCTGAAGAACGATAATTCTGTAGGCGGAGAAGTGTGGACCGCGGCCGAGGACCGGTCAACGCGGCGCCGGTCTACTGTGGCTCACAAGCGAAGCGCAGCAGCGCGTGCTCGCGTCCAGTTGCGCGATATCCGGAAATGACTGGAGAATGGTGCCCAGGAACGGACTTGAACCGCCGACACGCGGATTTTCAATCCGCTGCTCTACCAACTGAGCTACCTGGGCCCAGTCACTCATCTCCGGGAGTGCCCGGAAACCTTGCCCTTATAGGGGAATTCCCCCGGAGCGGCAAGCGAGGCGAAAGGCCGGCTGCCGGGCGGGGGCGGGCGGCTAGTCCTTGCCCTTCTGCACCTTGTGGGCGCGGTACACCGGACCCATGGGCGTGTCGGCCGTGCCGACGACGATCTTCTCGCCCGCCTGCATGAAGCCGAGATCGACGTCGCTGTCCGGCAGGATGGTGATGACGCGGCCACCGATGTTGACGATGACGTGGTGCTCGGTGTTCACAGCGCGCCGCGCCCACGTCTTGAGGTCGCCGTAGTACGGCTGTACCTTCCACGCGTCGGGATAGCCCGTATCGACGTAGCACACGATGCCGATGCCCTGGGCAAGGAGCACCATGCGCGAGCGCGCCGGGAACCAAGCGTCCGAGATGTCGGTGGACTGGCGGTAGCCGCAATAAAAGGTCCGGCACGCCTTGGGCCGCGTGTCGTAGATGGTGCAGCCGACGCCCGGCTTGCAGTGCTTGCACCACTGGTACTCGGGCTTGTTGATCTCTTTGATGCCGAGCAGCTTGCAGCACAGAATGCACGAGCCGCATTGGCGCCCCGGCACCAAATCCGTACCCAGCGCGGCGGCGGCCGCAACTTCGTTCGTGGTCGTCGTCATGGCGGCAGCATTCTACGCTACGCCGCCGCGCGACGGGCAGAGAACGTGGTTCCCAGTGTGCAGGTGCCGCACGACTCTCCCGCTGCGGCCGCGCGGCCGTGCAAAAGTTCGGCGTCGCTCATTCCTTCTTGATTGAGGCGGGCGCGGCACCGGCCCGCAGTGCGTACCCGGGGTCGGGTTTGCGGGCGCGGTAGATCGGCCCGCCCGCCGGGCCCGGCGCCGTTTCGATCACCAACGGCTCGTCCATCTCCATGGGCCCCAGGTCGAAGTCCTGGTCGGGCAGCACGGCGATGGCGCGCTTGCCGATGCGCACGACGACGTACTTGCCGGCGCCCAACAGCTCGCGCGACCACGCCTTGAGTTGCGGATAGAACGGCTTCTCGCGCCAAGCGTCGGGGCGGCTCGCATCGACCACGGCGGTGATGCCGCCGGTAGCGTCCGCCATCAACACGATCTTCGACTTCAGCGGATACCATTCCTCGGACATGTTCGAGGACAGGTAGCCGCAGTGAAACTTGCGGCACTCGTGCGGCCGGTCGGCGTAGATGCCGCAGCCCTTGCCGGGCGTCGCGTGCGGGCACCACTCGCCGTGCTTCTTATTCAGGGCGGCGATCTGCAACACCTTGCAGCACATGGTGCAGGTGCCGCACGACTTACCCGGCGCGGGCGCCCCGCCGCCGTGGTCGAATGTCTCGCTCATGAGTCGGCCTTGTTGTGAACCACGCGGTATTTCGGACCGTGCGGTCCCGGCAAGAGGTCAACGAATACATCGTCGGCGCGGCGCACGATCCCGAGCTCGATATCCTCGTCCGGCAGCAGCACGACGGCGCGCAGTCCGACCTTCACCAGCACGATCATGCCTTTGGGCGACATCTGCCGCGACCACGCCTTGAGCTGCGCGTAGTAGGGCTCCTCGCGCCACACCTCGGGACGGCTGGGATCGACCAACGCGGTGAGTCCCCCCTCCTTCGACACCAAAATGAGCTTTGAGCGCGCAGGATACCAGGCCTCGTCGAGCGCTTCCGTAGACAGCCAGCCGCACAAGAACGTCCGGCACGACGCCGGCCGCGTCTCGTAGATGCCGCAGCCGCGCCCTTGAAGGACGTGCTTGCACCAGATGCCGTCGTCCTTGTCGATCTCGCGCACCTCCATGAGCTTGCAGCACAGGGTGCACTTGCCGCACGAGCGGCCCGGCACGATCTCGGATAGCTTGCTCATTGCTTCGCTCGCACACGGTGGGCGTTGTAGAAGCGGCCGGCGGGGCCGCGCCGCGCTTCCCACACGATCTGGTCGCCGGGATCCATGTCGCCGAGATCGACGTCTTTGTCCGGCAGCACTGCGAACGTGCGCCGTCCGATGCGCACAGCAACCTGACGGTCGCGCGGCAGGCCGTCCACCGCCCATGCTTTGATGCGCTCGTAGAACGGCGCCGTGCGCCACGCCTCGGGCCGGCCGGGATCGACGTACAGGACGATGCCCGACGGCTCGCCGGTGACGACGATGCGCGACTTGGCCGGATACCAGTCTTCGGTCAAGGCCACCGACTGCAGGTAGCCGCAGAAGAAATCGCGGCACGCCTGCGGCCGGGTCTCATGAATGGTGCAACCGCTGCTCTGCTTGCAGTGCGTGCACCACGTGCCCATCGGCTTGTCGAGCTCCGGCACGTGCAACAGCTTGCAACACAGGGTGCAGGTGCCGCAGCTGCGGCCCTCGATCGCGGTGGCGGTCATTCGCCGCGCGCGGGAATCTTCCGCGCCTCGTAGGCCATGCCGGCGGGCGTCGGATACCAGCCGACCTCGATGCCCTCGCCCGCCTCCATGATGCCGAGTTCGACGTCACGTTCCGGGAGGATGGCGGTGATGTGCTTGTCGATGCGCACGAGGACGAACCAGCCCTCCTCCATGCCCTGGCGCGCCCAGCCCTTGAGCTGGTCGTAGTACGGCGCCCCCTTCCACGCCTGCGGCCGGTCGTGATCGACCACCGCGGAGATCCCACCCTCGACAGCCATCAAGACGATGCGGGCGACCGACGGCCGCCACTCCTCGCCGACGCTCGGGCTGGTCATGAAGCCGCAGAAGAATTCGCGGCACGATTGCGGACGCGTCTCATACGCGCGGCAGCCGCTGCGCGGCGCGCAGTGCGTGCACCACGAACCTTGCGGCTTGTTCAGCTCCGGGATGCGTAACAGCTTGCAGCACAGGGTGCAGGTGCCGCACGAGCGGCCCTCAACGACCTTCACCTCGCCGAGCGGCTCGGACTCGGTGATGGCGGTCGCACTCACTGCTTCGGCTCGTCGTCGCTGTCGTCACGCTCCGGTGCAACTGGCTCACCCGGAATCGAATAGTCGCCGTCCAGCCAGCGACCGAGGTCGAGGTTGGCGCAGCGCCGGCTGCAGAACGGCCAGAAGGCGTCCACGGCAGGCTTGCCGCAGATGGCGCAGACGTCAGCCTTCTTGGGCTCGAATCCCATGACTTGGCCTTCTACCACGCGTCCGGCCCGGGGCGTATAGTGCGGCGCTTCCCATGGGTTCCATGGCCCTGTTGGCCGCGGTGCGCCTGGGAGACGCGCCGAGGGGGCCGGGTCGCGCGCCATGATCACGCTGCATCAGTTGCGCATCTTCTGGGCGGTGGCGCATGCCGAGTCGCTCACCCGCGCCAGCAAGCTCCTGGGCCTCGCCCAACCGTCCCTGTCGCAGCAGATCGCCAAGCTCGAGGAGAGCGTCGGCACCCAGTTGTTCGACCGCAACCGCAATCAGTTGACGCTGACCGACGCCGGCAAGTTCTTGCTGCGCAAGTCGGAACTGATCCTGGCCTCGGTCGACGAGGCGATGGCCGGATTGCAGGAGTTCACCGAAGGCGCGCGCGGTGTCGTCTCGGTCGGCGCGCTGAACTCGATCGCGCGAGTCATCCTGCCGCGCGCCATGCGCCGCATGTCCAAGGTGTTCCCCCAGGTCCAGCTCGACGTGCACGAGGTGTCGCCCGGCGAAGCGCTGGAGCTCCTCTACGGCCGCCGCCTCACCGTCGCGCTGGTCGCCGAAGATTCGATCGCCAAGAGCAATGTTTCGTTCAGCCGCTTCGACGTTTTCAGTGATCCGTACGTGCTGGCGGTGCCGAAGGGCATCGACCTCAGCAAGGTCAACGACCCGTGGCACGACTTGCCGGAGCCCGAGCGTAAGGTGCTGAACAGCTGCATCCAGTTCAGCTTCGGCACCGCGCACCAGCGCCGCATGGAGGAATGGTTCCAGGCCAACATCCCGAACCATCGCGTCGTGACGCAAGTGCGCACCTACGAAGTAGCGCTGTCGTTGGTGCAAGAAGGCCTCGGCGTGGCGGTGGTGCCGGCACTGACGGCGCGTATCGGCGGCGTCGCCGACTTCGGCGTGCAACTCTACAACATCGACCTGCAGGATCGCCGCATCATCGGCCTGATCCCGAGCCAGTACGCCCGCGTCGAGCCATACGCGACCTTCATCGCATCGCTGGAACAGGCCGGCAGCGAGGTCGAGATTCCTTCCGTTCTGCCGCGCCCGCCGTTCGTCAAGGCCGCCGGCACCACGCCCGGTACGCCGCCGCGTCCCACCCCGGCCAAAGTCGGCTAAACCCGCCAAGCCATCCGCACGGTGGGCTATCGGCTTTTCCTATGGCCGGCATAGGCGGCCCTCGCTATGTGCCGGATAGATATGCAGCGCGACGACCCCGGCGCATCGTCCTTGCGTTCGATCCGGTTGGATCGACCCGTGCGAACCACGGTTCCCTGAGGGAGATGAACATGGCCTGGAAGACCCCGAAAATCGCAGAGATCAGCGTCGGCATGGAAATCAACTGCTACGCCTGCGCCGAACTCTAAGACGGCGCCCCTCGTATCCCGCGAGGACTAGACGCCCCGGCCATCGCCGGGGCGTTTCGCGTTTTATGATTCCGCGCACACGGCCAGACCAATGCCTTGCATAGATAAAAGGCTGCGGCGCCGAGGCGTACGGTCGCCGCAATGCAAGTCTTGGTACTCGGGTCGGCGGCCGGCGGCGGATTCCCACAGTGGAACTGTAACTGCGCCCTGTGCCGGCGCGCGCGGGCCGGCGACCCCAAGGTAAAGCGCCGCACCCAGTCGTCACTGGCGATCTCCAGCGGCGACGGCAAATGGTTCCTGCTCAACGCCTCGCCCGACCTGCGCAAGCAGATCGACGACAATCCGGAATTGCACCCCGACGCGACTAAGACTCGCCACAGCCCGATTGCCGGCGCGGTACTGACCAACGCCGACGTCGATCACATTGCCGGACTACTGAACCTGCGCGAAAGCCAGCCGCTGTCTGTCTACGCGACGCGGCGCGTGCACAACGTGCTCGACCGCAACAGCGTCTATGGCGTGCTCAATCCTGCGTATGTTGCGCGCCGCCAACTGGATCTCGACGCGCGCACTGACCTTGCCGGACAGGACGGCGTCATCAACGGCATCGCCGTCGAGCCGTTCGCGGTGCCGGGCAAGATCGCGCTGTACCTCGAGGACCATTCGAAGGCCGACATGGGCTCGACCGCCGAAGACACCATCGCGCTCAAGGTCACCGAGCGTGCCGGCGGCAAGTCGTTCTTCTACATCCCCGCCTGCGCCTCGATGCCGGCCGACCTGTCGGCGCGCCTGCGCGGCGCCGATCTCGTCTTCTTCGACGGCACGGTGTGGAACGACGACGAGATGATCGCCACTCAGACCGGCAAGAAGACCGGCAATCGCATGGGCCACATGCACCTCGCCGGCGAAGATGGCTCGGTCGCGGCGTTCGCCAAGCTCGGCGTGCGGCGCAAGATCTTCGTCCACATCAACAACACCAACCCAGTGCTTGCCGAGGATTCGGCCGAGCGCGCCACCGTCGAGAAGGCCGGGTGGGAAGTCGGGCACGACGGAATGAAGGTGACCCTGTGAACAAGCTGCATCCGATCGAACCGCCGATGCCTGTCGCGGCCGCGCCCGTCGTGGCGCGCCACCGCACGGTGACGTGGAACGAGTCGCATCCGCCCATGAAGAACGCAGACGAGATGGAAGCGCGCCTGCGCTACATCGGCGCCACCCGGTACCACAACCTGCACCCGTTCCACCGCCGCCTGCACGGCGGCCAGTGCACCAAGGGCCAGGTCCAGGCGTGGGCGCTCAATCGCTACTACTACCAGTCGACCATTCCGCAAAAGGACGGCGCGGTGCTGAGCCGCATGCGCGACCCGCGCGTGCGACTGGAATGGCGCCACCGCCTGGAGGATCACGACGGCACCCACGAAAACGAGGGCGGCATCGCGCGCTGGTTCAAGCTCACGGATGGGCTGGGCCTGGAGCGCGAGTACGTCACCTCGGCGCGCGGCATCCTGCCCGCAACGCGCTTCGCCGTGGACGCCTACCTGAACTTCACCCGCGACCGGCCGTCGCTCGAAGGCGTCGCCTCGTCACTGACCGAGCTGTTTGCGCCCGGCATCCACCGCGAGCGCATCTCCGGCATGCTGGAGAGCTACAGCTTCATCACCGACGACGTCATGGCGTACTTCCGCAAGCGCCTGAACCAAGCGCCGCGCGACGCCGACTGGTGCCTCGACTACGTGCGCAACAACGCCCGCACCCAGGAGGAGCGCGAAGCGGTGTGCGACGCGCTGGTCTTCAAGTGCGAGGTGCTGTGGAGCATGCTCGACGCCCTCGACTATTCCTATGTCCAGGGCAACGCTCCGCCCGGCGCCTTTGTGCCGGACAAAAACGGAGTCTGAGCCGTGGAGCGCACGCTGCTCATCGAGGCTTCGGTGCCGGCATTTCCGCGCGGCGTGAAGTTCCGCTTCAACCAGGCCAAGCAGCAGTGGGTGATTCTGGCGCCCGAGCGCCTGCTCGTGCCGGATGAAACCGCCGTCGAAGTGCTGAAGCTGTGCGACGGCAAGGTGTCGATCGCCACCGTCGTCGATCATCTCGCGGCCAAGTTCAACGCGCCGCGCGACATCATCGCCACCGACGTGATCGCCATGCTGCAAGACCTCGCCGACAAGGCTTTCCTCATCGACGCCGCGACGGCTCCGCCCGCCGCTGCGGGCGGAAGGGCATGACATGAACGTACGCGTCGAACCGCCGCTCGCACTCCTCGCGGAGTTGTCGCACCGCTGTCCGCTGCAGTGCCCGTACTGCTCCAATCCGTTGGACCTCGAACGCTCGGGCAAGGAACTCGATACCAAGATGTGGCTGCGCATCCTCGATGAGGCGGCCGCGCTGGGCATCCATCAGGTGCACTTCTCGGGCGGCGAGCCGACGGTGCGCAAGGACCTGGAGCAATTGGTCGAGCGCGCCACCAAGAACGGGCTCTACACCAACCTGATCACGTCCGGCGTGCTGCTCGATGAAGTGCGCCTGCGCCTGCTCGCCGATCTCGGACTGGAGCACGTGCAGGTCAGCTTCCAGGACACCGATGAACACAACGCCGACCGCATCGCCGGCTTCAAGGGCCACAAGAAGAAGCTCGAGATCGCGCGCCTGGTGCGCAAGATCGGCCTGCCGCTGACAGTGAACGCCGTCGTGCACCGGCAGAACATCGACCACGTGCCCGACTTCCTGGCCATGGCGATGGAACTCGACGCCGAGCGCGTCGAGATCGCCCAGGTGCAGTACTACGGCTGGGCCCTGAAGAACCGCGCCGCCTTCATCCCGACCTACGAGCAGCTCAAGCGCACGACTCAAGTCGTCGAGGAAGCGCGCAAGCGCCTGAAGGGCGTTCTGGTCATCGACTACGTCGTGCCGGACTACTACGCCAAGCGGCCGAAGACCTGCATGGGCGGCTGGGGCCGCCGGTTCCTCAACATCAGTCCGGCCGGCAAGGTACTGCCGTGCCACGCCGCCGAGAGCATCCCCGGCCTCGCCTTCGACACCGTGCAGGACCACAGCCTGCAGTGGATCTGGGAGAACTCCGCCGCGTTCAACAAGTACCGTGGCACCGCCTGGATGCCGGAACCGTGCAAGAGCTGCGACCGCGCCGAGATCGACTGGGGCGGCTGCCGCTGCCAGGCCTTCGCCCTGACCGGCGAAGCCGGGACGGTTGACCCCGCATGCGAGTTGTCGCCGCTGCACGAGGCGACTTTTGGTTTGGCGATGAAGGAAGCCGCCGCCGAACCGCCCGCCTTCATCTACCGCCGCATCGGCAGCGACGAGACTCAGGACGCTCCGGTGTTCGGCCCGCGCGAACCGGCCGAGTAGCTGTGGGCTGGTTCTCGAAGGCAGACCCGACCGGAGCGGCCACAGCTGCGGCCGGCGCGCTAAAAGATGATCTAGAGCACTTTGAGATCGGGTTGAATCGCGGGGGATTCACGTGAGGGCGCAGGTGTGATTCAAGATGCTGGCTGGGAGATGGAGGCCAGCATGAATGCCGAAACCTTACTCTGGTGATTTGCGCGGACGAGTGATCGCGGTCGTGGA
>CAMDCA010000051.1 GCA_945889645.1 Rhizobium sp. Q54 | reverse complement strand
TCGCGAAGTAACTACCCTTTTTCTTTAAGGGCCCAGAACAGGACGGGTGCGCAGAGATGTGCACCCGTCCTGTTCTTTTTTGAGGGCCGGATTGAGGGTCTGGGCCGCGCTGCGGGGCGCCGCGTGATGTCGCTTGCGGCGGTTACACTACAGCGGCGCTTGCGTAGTTTCGCGCCGCGTGCTTGCACCGCCCTCGTTTCCATCGTCAAATCTGCAGCGGGGGAAGACGGCGTGCCACGAGCGTGGCGCGGAGAGTGACTCCCCGCAGCAATGGGAGGGAAACCAATGAAGCATTTGATTTCGGCAGTGGCGGTGATGGCGTTCGTTGCGGTCGCGGGCGTTGCGTCCGCGGGCGACATCAAGGGTGTCATCGAGTCGGTCAACGGCAACACGCGTACGGTCACCATCGGCGGCGTCGCCTATGTGTTCCCGCTCAACGTTGACCTCAACATCGCAGCCGGCCAGACCGTCACACTGACGTTCGACGCGGCCAACGGCCGCAACCAGGTGTCCAAGGTCGCGAAGTAACACTTCGCGCTCCGGTCACACGAGAGTTCGACCGGGTCCCGCCGCGTGACCCGGTCGATTTCTCGTAAGACGCGAACCGGAGGGAGAACCATGAAGCATTTGATTTCGGCGGTAGCGGTCCTGGCGTTTGTTGCAGTCGCAGGCATTGCGTCGGCGGGCGACAAGTAACCAAACGCTGGCGGACAAATCGCGCCCCCCGGGGCGCCCCAAGTCGCCCTAGTGGCGCCACAATTCTCCGCCAGATTGTTCGTCGGGGAGGCAAAGCAGTCCCGCCAGTGTGGCGTGAGTCCTTTGTCCCTCCTCTTCAGGAGGATCTCATGAACAAGTTTGTTGCCGCGATCACTGGTGCGGCGCTCTTGCTGGCCGCTGGCGTCGCCTCGGCCGCCGACGTGAAGGGCGCAATCACCGCCGTGAACGCCCAGGCCCGGACCGTCACCATCAGCGGCGTCGCTTACACCTTCCCCGCAACGGTTGACATGGCCGGCCTCGCGGTTGGCCAGACGGTGACCGTGACGTTCGCCACCGCCAACAACGTCAACACCGTCTCGAAGGTTGCGAAGTAAGTCTCGTCTTCCCTAGAGACCAATAGAGCGGGACGGATGCGCACCGGAAGGGGCGCATCCGTCTTCGCGTTTCTGCGGCGCGTTTCTGGGGTAGGCTAGCGCTCACGCATTGAGCCTGCCGATGAACGAGACCCCCGCCTCGCCCCCGCGTCCGCCGCCGGCAGCGGAAGAGTCTCCGGTGCCCATCCAGGTTGTGATGCCGCGGATCGGGTTTTCGGCCCGCTGGCGCGCCTACCTCATTACCGGCCTGCTGGTCACCGCGCCCGCCGTCTTCACGTTCTACGTCGCCTGGGTGGCGATCCGGTTCGTTGACAGCCGCGCTGCCGGGCTGATCCCGCCGGTGTACAACCCCAACACCTACCTGCCGTTCTCGATCCCCGGCATCGGCGTTCTGGTGCTGCTCGCGCTGCTGACGCTGATCGGCATGGTGACCACCGGTTACCTCGGTCGAGTCATCACCCGCACCACTGACCGGATGCTGGCGCGCGTGCCATTCGTGCGGGCGATCTACGGCGCCACCAAGCAGGTGATGGAGACGATCCTGTCCACCAGTTCGACGACCTTCCGTCAGGTGGTGCTGATCGAGTATCCGCGCCGCGAGATGTGGTCGGTGGGGTTCATGACGGGTTCGGTGCGCACGCGACTGCGCGGCCAGGACGAGGAGATGGTCAACGTGTTCCTGCCGAGCACGCCCAACCCGGCGATGGGCTACTTGATGTTCGTGCCGCGCCGGGACGTCATCGTGCTCGACCTGCCGGTCGAGGACGGCATCAAGCTGGTCATGTCCGGCGGGATCGTTTCGCCGTCCTGGCTGCGCGAGCACGTCGCGCTCCCCGACGGCACATCCGGCAGCGAGCCAGGGCCGGCCTTGCCGTCGCGCACGCCGCAGCGCGGACGGCGCGCGTCCTAAGCCAACGCGCGTCCTAAGCCGCCGGGCGTCCTAAGCCGGGGGCGGGCGCTAGCTCTTCTTGGCAGCTGCGGCGGAAGCGGCACCGGTGATGAGCGCGTACTCAATCCGGTAGATGCGCGACACCAGCCGGTACGCCCCGTAGGTCATCACCGGAACGGCGAACACCAGACCCACCGTCGATAGCGTCGAAAGGTTGGTGGCGAACCAATCGTTCGGCAGCCAGCCAAAGGAGGCGACCAGCCACACCATCACGCCGAGCGCGCTGACGGCGAAGCCCCAGAGGAGGGGACCGCCCAGCACGACGGCCAGGAACATGACGAGACAAACGGACAGGACGGCTTTGTTGTGCGGGTTCATCGTGGGCTCCGGTGGCCGCGGCAACAGGTAGGGCCAAGCGCCCAGAGGCGCAAGGTCTGGCGCAAGGTCTGATGCGCACGCCGTCGCGCCCCATCGCTACGCGGTGGATGGCTTCGTACCCCAACCGGTGGTAGCGGCGCAGGGTCGGCACGGATTGCGCCCCACTGAGGGCAGGCGTATATGCTCGGCCCTGCACGGCGCACAGCCAGCACCCCCCACATCATGGATGCCATCGTTCGAGGCCACTTGCGCCCGCCGCTTCCGCTTTGACCGCATTTTTCCGCAACCCATAGGCGTCAACCGCGATGAGCACCGCCGCAGCGTCGGATCACAGTCCTGCCAAGCACACCATGGCTGCGCTGGCACTCGGTGCCCTCGGAGTCGTCTATGGCGACATCGGCACCTCGCCGCTGTACGCGATTCGCGAATGCTTCGCGGCGGGCACAGGGGTGGCGCCGACGCGGGAGAACGTGTTGGGCATTCTCTCGCTGGTCTTCTGGACCGTTACCCTTCTCGTCACCCTCAAGTACGTCATTCTGGTGTTGCGGGCCGACAACCGCGGCGAAGGCGGGGCCCTTGCGCTGATGGCGCTGACGCGGGCGGCACACCCGAATCGCCCCCGGCTGCGCGCGTTCATCCTCAGCGCGGGACTGATCGGCACGGCCCTGTTCTTCGGCGATGCGATTCTGACCCCGGCGATCTCGGTGTTGAGCGCGATCGAAGGCCTGGAGGTCGCGACCGACGTCTTCAAGCCCTACATCGCGCCGATCGCCATCGGCGTTATCGCAGTCCTGTTTCTGACCCAGCGCCGCGGCACGGCCAGCGTCGGGCGCATGTTCGGACCGGTGATGTTCGCTTGGTTCGGCATTCTGGGAGTCCTCGGCATCTGGGGAATCATGCGCCACCCCGACGTGCTGATGGCCATCAACCCGGCCCACGCGGCGGCCTTCGTGGCGCGCGAGGGCTGGCAGGTCTTCCTTCCATTGGGGGCGGTATTCCTCGCCATCACGGGAGCCGAGGCGCTGTACGCCGATCTCGGTCACTTTGGCGCCAAGGCGATCCGTACCGCGTGGTTCCTGGTCGTGATGCCAGGCCTCGTTCTCAACTACTTCGGTCAAGGCGCCATCATCCTCGACGACGCCAGTGCGGTGCGAAATCCGTTCTTCCTGTTGCCGCCGTCGGTCTTGCTCTATCCGATGGTGGCGATTGCCACTGCGGCCACCGTCATCGCCTCGCAGGCCGTCATCTCCGGAGCGTTCTCGCTCTTCAACCAGGCCATCCAGCTTGGTCTCGCGCCTCGCACCGACGTGCAGCACACCTCGCCGCAGGAAATCCGGCAGGTCTACTTGCCGCAGGTCAATTTCGCGATTTTTGCCGGCGTCGTGATCTTGATCCTCTCGTTCGGATCGTCCAGCGCGCTTGCGTCGGCCTACGGCATCGCCGTCAGCGGCACCATGGTGGTGACATCGACATTGGCGGCGCTCGCGGCGGGCAAGATTTGGAATTGGCCGCGGCCTTTGATCGTCGGCGTCTTCGGCCTCTTGCTATTGATCGATGTGACGTTCCTGGCGGCCAACCTGCTCAAGGTGCTCGACGGCGGTTGGGTGCCGATCGCCATCGCGATCGTGATCTATGTCTGTTCATCGACGTGGATCATGGGGCGCGCCGCGCTGTACCAGAAACTCGCGGCCGAAGGCGCGCAGCTCACCGACTTCATCAATAGCGTGGGGCCGCAGCTACCGCGGGTGCGCGGAACGGCCGCCTACATGGCGCGCATCGGCGAGACCGTGCCGCACGCCCTGCTGCACAACATCAAGCACAACAAGATCTTGCACGAGCGCATCCTGCTGCTGACCGTGCTGACCGAGGACATGCCCATTGTCCTGCGGGAGAACCGTGTCGAGGCGCAGGCGCTGGACAAGGGATTCTGGCGCATCACCGTGCGCTACGGGTTCCTGCAGAGCCCCAACCTGCCGCGCGCGCTGAGCCGGTTGTCAACCATCGGGCTCGACATCAACATCCACGACACCAGCTTCTTCTTGGGCCGCGTCACTCTGGTGTCGGCACTCAAGCCGCTTATGCCGCCGTGGCGGCGCCAGCTGTACTTCGCGTTGGCACGCAACGCCGCGTCGGCGCCGGACTTCTTCCGCATTCCGACCGACCGCGTGGTCGAGGTCGGAGCGCAGATCGCGCTCTAGCGGTCCGAGGGACGCGTCGGTTCGTCGCCGGTCTCTTCCATGACGCGCAGGTATTCGCGGTCAAACGCCGCGGCGATGCTTTCGCGCGGCGAATACGGGCCGGGCCGGTAGGCGCGCGACGAGGCGCCGAGCTGGCTCTGTTCGCAGACGTGCCAGTCCTGGCGGTTGGTGACGTCCCAGAACTCAATAGCGTCTTCCGGGTGGAAGTCCGGGCGGCCGAACGCGCCGGCGTGGAACAGCCATTCGCAGCGGATGCGCGTCCGCGCCTCGGACTGTGGCCACAGCGTGTGCATCATGACGTAGTCCGGGTGCAGGCTGAGCAGCAGGTTGGGGAAGATCGAGTAGTAGTAGATGCGGCCAAGGTCGCCGCTGGCCAGGTCGCCAACCGGCGGTGCGCAGAGCGTCCCGCTCTGGGTCACGCTGCCGCCGGCGCGCACGGGCATGAAGCCGCCCAGGAACGGTCCTTCGTGCAGGTCGTTCTCGGCCTGGTCGTAGGGCGTCAGGCGCGCCAGGGCGGGGTGGACGCCCGGGCAGTGGTAGCACTCCGAATAGTTCTCGAAGATCAGCTTCCAGTTGGCCACGACGTCGTAGTCGATGCGCCGCGCCACGCGCAGGTGCGGCACGTTCCACGCGGCGAACTTGCCGTGCAGCGGCGCAAACGCGTCCGTGATCGGATCGGCGCTTTCGTCGAGCGTCACGAAAATGAGGCCCTCCCACTGCTCCGTGCGGGCGGTGATGAGCGGCAGCTGCGTCTTATCGAAGCCGGGCGTGTCGTCCATGTGCGGCGCACCGCGCAGCCGGCCACCGAGGTCATAGGACCAGGCGTGATACGGGCAGCGGATGGCGCCGCGAAAGGTGCCGCCCGGCGCTTCGGTCAGGCGCGAACCGCGGTGGCGGCACACGTTGAAGAACGTGCGCAGGTCGCCGTCGTCGCCCCGCACGACCAGCAAGCTCTCGCCCGCTATATCGCGCGCGACGAAGTCGCCGGGATTAGGGATTTCGCTGTGGTGTGCGACGCAGGTCCAGCGCCGCGCAAGGATGCGCCGGCGCTCGGCGGCGAAGATGTCAGGAGAGACGAGATACGCCTGCGGGAGCGTGGTGGCCCCCGGCGTATGGGTCTCGGCGGTCTTGTGGAACCCGGCCATCCGCCGACAATAGCAAGCTGGCCGGCCGCGCGGGGTGCGCCCTACAGCGTGCGGGCGACGCGGAACCCGAGGGTGTTCTTGCGGTTGTCGGACAGGTCCCAGTTGCGCAGCGCACTGCGCACGTCCGGGGCGTCGGACAGCCAGGCTGCGCCGCGGGTAACGCGCTGGGCGCAGTTGCCGCCTACGGCCCACACGGCGCCGTCCACGGGTGCGCCCATGTAGGTGTCGTGCCAACAGTCCTCGACGCGCTCCCAGACGTTGCCGAGCATGTCGCTGACGCCGAATGCGTTGGCCGGGAAGGTGCCGCTGGGGGACGTGCGCTTAGCGTCATACTGCGTGCCGCAGCCGTCGCAGTTGGCATTGCCGCGGCCAACGACGGCGCCCCACGGGCGCGCCGTCACGCTGCCGGCGCGGGCGACGTATTCCCATTCGGACTCGGACAGCAGCCGGTACTCGACGCCGGTGGTGATACCGAGCCATTGCAGATAGGCGCGCGTCTCGTCCCAGTTGATGCACACCACCGGATCGCGGTCGCTCTGCTCGAAGCCCGGGCTGTCCCAGCTGCGGCCTGGCGTCAGCACCATCTCGTTGCCGTTGAACGCCCGGCACTCGGTTGCCGGAGTCTGGTTGGTGGCGCGGGCGAAAGCGGCGTACTCGCCGCGCGTTACTTCGAAACGGCCGACGGCGAACGGCCGCAGGAGCGTCACCTGGTGCTGCGGCGCCTCGTCCGGCGAGCGGGCGGGATCAGCCCCCGACGTGCCCATGGAGAAGCGGCCGGCCGGGATGACCACCAGCTCGGGGCAGGTCTCGCAGTCGCGGAACGTGTCACCGGGCTTGAGCGTGCGGCCCGCGACCTGAACGGATTGCTCCGCGGCGGGCGGGATGCCGGCGCTGTCGTCCTTGCCGCAAGCGGCCAGCGCCACCAGCAGGGCAGCGGCCAGAATTGCGCGCGCCGTGGTCGCCGAAACGCGTGCCGTCATGCCGCAAGTCCCATTCGAGGCCACGCCGGCGCCAAGCAGGGCGCCGGGGTAGTCGCGGCTAGGTGAAGATGCCTGGTCGGGGAGAGAGGATTCGAACCTCCGGCCCCCACGTCCCGAACGTGGTGCTCTACCAGGCTGAGCTACTCCCCGAAAGCAGCGGCTATATAGCGTCAAGGCCCGACCCGCCGCAACCCAGTCGACCGCCCCGTTCTGGACGGGGTCAAGCGGCAGGTCCGTGAGGACCGTGCCACAGCCCAGTCGAGGCATGGTGGAGGGGCGATCCCACCCCCGTTTCGACACCCGGCGTGCCGCGCGGTCTGCGACGCGAGCGCAGCGGCCCGCGCCGTAGCGGCCCGGGGGCCGGCGGGGCTTGGGGCGGGCGGCCTGGCCTAATGGCCGCGTTCGATCGAGAAATCGATGACGCCGAGCAGGGCGTCTTTGACCTTGCTGGCCGGGAAGATCAACAGCGCGTCGCGCGCGATGGCGCCGTAGTGCCGGGCGCGATCCAGCGTGTCCGACAGCGCGCCGTGACGCTGCAGCAGGACGAGGGCCTGATCGAGGTCGGCCGGCGTTTGCTGCACCTCGCCGACCGTACGGTGCCAGAAGGCACGTTCCGAGTCAGAGCCGCGGCGATAGGCGAGCACCACCGGCAGGGTGATCTTGCCCTCGCGGAAGTCGTCGCCAATGCTCTTGCCCAGGGTGGACTCGCGCGCCGTGTAGTCGAGCACGTCATCAACGAGCTGAAAGGCGATGCCTAGGTTGCGGCCATAGCTCATCAGCGCGTCTTCTTCTTCGCGCGGCCGCTGTGCCATCACGGCGCCGACCCGGCAGGCGGCGGCGAACAGCGGTGCGGTCTTGGCCATGATGACGTCGAGGTAAGCGTCCTCGGTGGTGCTGGTGTCGTTGGTCGTCATCAGCTGCAGCACTTCGCCTTCGGCGATGCGCGCGGCGGCCTCCGCCAGGATGCCGAGCATCTTGAGTGAGCCTGCCTCGACCATGAGTTGGAAGGCACGGCTGAACAGAAAGTCGCCGACCAGGACGCTCGACTGGTTGCCCCACAGCGCGTTTGCTGTGGCGCTGCCGCGACGCAACGCGCTCTCGTCGACGACATCGTCGTGCAGCAGGGTCGCGGTGTGAATGAACTCGACGCACGCGGCCAGCAATACATGCTGGCGGCCCTCGTAGCCGCACAGGCGGGCGGCGGCCAGCGTCAGCATCGGCCGCAGGCGCTTGCCGCCCGAGGTAATCAGGTGGCCGGCAAGCTCGGGGATGCGCCCGACGGGCGAATCCATGCGGCGCAGGATGACCTCGTTGACTGCGGCGAGGTCGCCGGCGACGAGGTCGAGCATGGGCTGCAGGCCGGAGCGCGCAGGTCGCTCCCGCTTGGCGTCGAGCGGCACCACCACCACCACGGCTGTCTACCTTTGGAGTTCGTGCCGGAGCACGACTGTTGTGCGAAGGGCTCGAAGCATAGGATTGGCGTGTGAGCGAGGTCAATCAGCGCGACAGCGATAGGGCGAGGCGGTGAAGGAGATTCTGCGCACCAACGACGCCGTGCAGCTGTCGTGGGCCGAGGCGCTGCTGGCCGACGCCGGGATTCACGCCTTCGTGCTTGACCGCCATACCTCCATTCTTGAGGGCAGCTTGGGTGTCCTGCCGCGCCGCCTGATGGTCGGCGACGAAGACTCGGCGCAGGCGCGCCGGATCCTGCGCGCCGCCGACCTGCCGGTGGAAGAGGTCTCGTGACCGACGCGGGCGGCACAACCACCAGCGACACGCTGCTCGACGGGCGCGTCCACCTGCGACAGCCTGCCGGGGGTTATCGCGTCGCCATCGACCCGGTCCTGCTGGCGGCAGCGGTGCCGGCGCGCGCCGGCGAGCGCGTGCTCGATCTCGGCACGGGCATCGGTGCGGCGGCGTTGTGCTGTGCCGTCCGGGTGCCGGGGTGCGCGGTGGTCGGGCTGGAGCTGCAACAAGACTTGGTGGAACTGGCGCGGGCCAATGTGAGCCTCAACGGGCTCGAAGCAACGGTGCGCGTAGAAGAGGGCGACGTGGGGCATCCGCCTGCCAAGTTGGCCGACGCTCGTTTCGATCACGTCATGTCCAATCCGCCGTTCACTCCGGCCGGGCAGGGAACCGCGCCGCGCCATGCCGGCAAGCGAGCGGCCAATATCGAGGATGGCGTCGATCTGCGCGGTTGGGTGAAGGCTGCGGCGACCGTGGTGCGGAGCGGCGGCTCCATCACCTTGATCCATCGCGCTGACCGGTTGGATGAGTTGCTGGCGGCTTTGACGGCGAACGGCGCGGGGGGCGCCGTCGTGTACCCGCTCTGGCCAAAGCTCGGCGCCGACTGCAAGCGCGTCCTGGTGCAGGCCATCGCCGCCAGCCGGGCGCCCCTGCGCCTCGCCGCCGGCCTGGTGCTGCACGAGGCCGACGGAACCTATTCAGCGGCCGCCCAGGCCGTGCTCCGGGGCGGGGCCGGGCTGACGATCTAGGGCGCTCTCTGGCCCGTTCTTTGGCGCGCTGCCTTTGTTGCGAGGCCCCGGGGGCCGCCCTATGCTTCGGCCATGAGCGGAGTGTTCTCGAAATTGGCCGCGCTGGTGCCCTTTTTCGGCCGGCGCGAGCGCCAGCCATTGGTCGCGGTGGTGCGCCTGCATGGCGCCATCGGTGCGGCCGGACTCGGCCGCGGCGGCCTGAGCATCGCCGGGACGTCGCGCGACCTCGAAAGCGCGTTCACGCTGCGCGGGGTCAAGGCAGTCGCCTTGTCGATCAATTCGCCCGGCGGCTCGCCGGTGCAGTCGAACCTGATCTATCGCCGCATCCGCAGCCTGTCCGAGGAGCACAAGATCCCGGTCATCGCGTTCTGCGAGGACGCGGCGGCATCGGGCGGCTACTGGCTGGCGTGCGCGGCGGACGAGATTTATGCCGACGCGAATTCTATCGTCGGCTCGATCGGCGTCGTGTCGGGCGGGTTCGGTTTCCCGGCGTTGCTGGCGAAGATCGGCGTCGAGCGCCGCCTGTACGTGCAGGGCGAGAACAAGGGCATGCTGGATGCGTTCAGCCCCGAGCGTCCGGCCGACATCGAACATCTGCACGGCATCCAAAAGGTCGTGCACGAGAGCTTCAAGAACCTGGTGCGCGAGCGTCGCGGCGAGCGCCTGAAGGCGGACGAGCCGACGCTGTTCACCGGCGCGTTCTGGACCGGCGCCCAGGCGTTGGGCTTCGGATTGGTTGACGGCATCGGCGACATGCGCACCGTGATGCGCGCTCGCTTCGGCGACAAGGTGCGCCTCAAGGTCGTCGGCAAGCCGCCCAACCGGCTGCGCATGCTGTTCGGCCGCAGCAGCGAATCGGAATTGTCGCCGGCATTCTCCGACTGGCCCGAAGGTCTTTTGCGCGCGATCGAGGCGCGCGGCCTGTGGTCGCGTCTCGGACTATGAACCAAATCTGATTTTCAGGAGCGCGCCGGTGCGGCGCGAACACGGATGTTCGGTTTCAGTCTCGCCAAGCTCGTCGTTGTGACGGGTCTCATCCTGGCCGTGTGGTACGGCTTTCGGATGATGACGCGGATCGGCGAAGTGCGCGCCGAGGCCCTGGCGCGCAACAACGCCAAGGGCGCGCGCAAGCTGGACGTCGAGGACCTCGTCGAGTGCAAGCGCTGCAGCGCGTTCGTCTCCGCCGGCGCCAAGGCGTGTACCCGGGGCGACTGCCCGTACCCGCGATGAGCGCATCAGAGCGCCACACGAGCCCAGACCGCCCCAAAAGCTTCCAGGACCTGATCCTCACGCTCCAGCGCTTTTGGGCCGACCAGGGCTGCGTCATCCTGCAGCCGTACGATTCGGAAATGGGCGCGGCGACGTTCCACCCGGCCACGGTGCTGCGCGCGCTTGGGCCCAAGCCTTGGCGCACGGCGTTCGTGCAGCCGTGCCGGCGCCCGACGGACGGCCGCTACGGCGAGAATCCGAATCGCTTTCAGCATTACTACCAGCTGCAGGTGGTGCTGAAGCCATCGCCCGAGAATCTACAGGAGCTCTATCTCCAGAGCCTCGCCGCCATCGGCATCGATTCGTCGGTGCACGACATCCGCTTCGTCGAGGACGACTGGGAGAGCCCGACGCTGGGCGCCTGGGGCCTGGGCTGGGAAGTGTGGTGCGACGGCATGGAGGTGACGCAGTTCACCTACTTCCAGCAGGTCGGCGGTTTCGACTGCAATCCGGTCGCGGGCGAGATCACCTACGGCATGGAGCGCCTCGCCATGTTCGTGCAGGAATGCGAGGACGGCTACAAGCTTGACTGGAATGGCGCCGGCACTACCTATGGCGACGTGTTCCTGCGCAACGAGCAGGAGTTCTCGGCCTACAACTTCGAGCAGGCCAACGTTGACGTGCTGCGCCGCCACTTCCAGGAATCGGAAGACGAGTGCCGGCGCCTGTTGACCAAGAAGCTCGTGCTGCCGGCCTACGACCAGTGCATCAAGGCGAGTCATTCGTTCAACATGCTGGACGCGCGCGGCGTCATCTCGGTAACCGAACGCGCCGGCTACATCGGCCGCGTGCGCGGTCTGGCCAAGGCCTGCTGCGAGGCCTGGCTCGAAACCCAAGTAGCGGCCTGATCGACCATGGCTGAACTGCTGCTCGAACTCCTCTCGGAGGAGATCCCGGCGCGTATGCAGGCGCGTGCTGCGGCGGACCTGCGCGACCTCGTGTCCAAGGGGCTTGGCGAGGCGGGCCTGACGTTCGACGGTGCCGAAGCGTTCGCAACGCCGCGCCGTCTGGCGCTGGTGGTGCGCGGATTGCCGGAGCGCCAGCCGGATCAGACCGCGGAGCGCAAGGGCCCACGCGCGGATGCGCCGGCCGGTGCAATCGATGGTTTCCTGCGTTCGACTGGGTTGAAGCGCGAACAGCTCGAAGAGCGCGACATGGGCAAGGCCGGCAAGGTTCTGTTCGCCGTCCAGCACGTACCGGGGCGCGCCGCGGCCGATGTCGTGGCCGATGTCGTGACGGCGGCGATTGGCGCGTTGCCGTGGCCGAAGAGCATGCGCTGGGCCGGAAACTCGATGCGCTGGGTGCGGCCGCTGCACGGTATCGTCGCGGTGCTCGATGGCAAGGTCATTCCGCTGCGCATGAAGCTCGGCGACGGCGACGCTGGGTTGACCGCGAGCGCGACCACGCGCGGCCACCGCTTCCACTCGACCGATGCAATCACCGTGTCGGGCTTCGACGACTACGTTGCCAAGCTGCGCAAGGCGCATGTCGTTCTCGATGCCGCCGAGCGCAAGAAGGTCATCACGCAAGAGGGCGGCGTGCTCGCAGGGCGCGAGAATCTCACGGTCCGCAAGGACGACGGCCTGGTGGACGAAGTGGCGGGGCTGGTCGAATGGCCCGTGCCGCTGATCGGCAGCATCGACACGGCGTTCATGGACCTGCCACCCGAGGTGCTGACCACCACCATGCGCACGCACCAGCGCTACTTCGCGCTCAAGAGGCGCGACGGCACGCTGGCGCCGCGCTTCCTGGTGATCGCCAACACCGTGGCGCGCGACGGTGGCAAGGCCATCACCCAGGGCAACGAGCGCGTGCTGCGCGCGCGCCTGTCCGACGCCAAGTTCTTCTGGGACCTGGACCGCAAGACTCCGCTGGCCGACCGCCTGCCGGCTCTGAAAGAGATCACGTTCCAGGCCAAGCTCGGCACCCTCGACTGGCGTGTGACGCGCATCGAGAACCTTGCGGCGGCGCTGTGCGACCTCGCCAAGTTGAAGGCCGACCAGACGCACGTGCGCCTCGCGGCGCGCCTGGCCAAGGCCGATTTGAAATCGGGCGTGGTGGGCGAGTTCCCTGAGTTGCAGGGCACGATGGGGCGCTACTACGCGCTGCATGACGGCCACCCAAAGGACGTCGCCGACGCCATCGCCGAGCACTACTCGCCGAAGGGGCCGGAAGACCGTTGTCCGTCGGCACCGGTGTCGGTTGCCGTTGCGCTGGCTGAGAAGATCGACACGCTGGTGGGCTTCTGGATCATCGAGGAACGGCCCACTGGTTCCAAGGATCCGTTTGCATTGCGACGTGCCGCACTGGGCGTCATTCGCCTCATAGTAGAAAATCAGCTGCGGTTGCCACTGCGACAGGGGTTTAGGGCGTCGTACGACGAGTACCGCAAGCAAGGGATCGAAGCCGCCGACGAGAGAAAGAAACGCTTCGTTGCGGCTCTGCCAACGGGGCATTCAGTCGACGACACTCTGCGTGCAACGGCGGATGCCTGGTACTTCCCGGACCTCTTCGACTTCTTTGCCGACCGACTGAAAGTTCAACAGCGTGAGCGCGGAGTGCGAAACGACCTGATCGAGGCCGTGTTCTCGCAAATTGGCCTCGAGGATATTGTTCTGTTGCTGGCGCGCGTGGACGCACTGCAAGCGTTCCTTGCCAGCGAGGACGGCGCCGACCTACTCGTCGCCTACCGTCGCGCCGCCAACATCGTGCGCATCGAGGAGAAAAAGGACTCGGCGTCGCATCGCGGTGCGATCGACGCCAAGGCCCTGAAGGCCTCCGAGGAAGAGGCTCTGGCCCGGGCACTGGACGACGCGCACAAGGCCATCGCCGTGGCCCTGCCGAAAGAGGATTTCGGCGCCGCCATGGGCGCCTTGGCGCGCCTGCGCAAACCGGTGGACGCGTTCTTCGACAACGTCACGGTGAATGCCGACGATGCCGCGCTGCGCGCCAACCGCCTGCGCCTGCTGGCCGGCATCACGGGTGCCCTGGAACAGGTCGCCGACTTCTCCAAGATCGAGGGCTAGCGCCCGGACGAACGGCCGCGTTCCACGCTAGAGTTGGGCGATGCTGCCGCGACCGCATTCCTGGATCTCCCATTTTGGGCTTGGCGAGGCGCACGGTGCGCCGGCCGACGCCGCCGCGCTTGGCAGCAAGGGCGCCGGGCTGGCGACCATGTGCACGCTCGGGCTGCCGGTGCCGCCCGGGTTCACCATCGCCACGTCGGTGTGTGCCACCTACTACGCCGAATCGCGGACCCTGCCCGAGGGCCTCGAGGCGGACGTGCAGGCCGGGTTGGAGGTGTTGGAACGCGGCAGTGGTCTGCGCTTCGGCAGCCCCCATGATCCGCTGTTCGTTTCGGTGCGCTCCGGCGCCCCCTCGTCGATGCCGGGCATGATGGACACGGTGCTCAACGTCGGACTGAACGACGCGACCGTAGTCGCGCTCGGCCACAGGGCCGGGGACGAGCGGTTCGCCTGGGATTCGTATCGCCGCTTCGTGCAGGCGTACGCCGATGTCGTGCTCGGCCTGGATACAGAACCGTTCGACGCCGCGCTGGCCGCCGCGCGACGGCAAGGCACTGCGGATTGGCGCGCGCTGACGGCGACGTTCTTGCGCCTTGCCGCAGACGGGAGCGGCACGCCGTTCCCGCAGGATGCGCACGCCCAACTGTGGGGTGCGGTGCGCGCCGTGCTCGATTCGTGGCGCAGCCGCCGCGCCACCAACTATCGCCGCCTGCACAATCTGCCGGACGTGCCGGGCACTGCCGTGACCGTTCAGTCGATGGTGTTCGGCAACGCCGGCGCCGAGTCCGCCACCGGTGTCGGCTTCACGCGCGATCCCGCCACCGGCGCGCCGGAACCGTTCGGTGAGTTCGCCGCCAACGCCCAGGGCGACGATGTCGTGTCCGGTACGCTCACGCCGCAGCCGTTGAGCCGGGCCGGACGCGAGCGCCTGGGCGGCGCATCCACATCGCTGGAAGAGGCGATGCCCGCTGTCTACGCGGACCTGGTCGCCCACTTCCGCACGCTTGAACGCCACTTCGGCGCCATGCAGGACGTCGAGTTCACCATCGAGCGCGGTCGCTTGTGGCTGCTGCAGACGCGGGCCGGATCGACCAGTCCGCATGCCTCGGCGCGCATCGCGGTGGACATGGCGAACGAAGGTCTGATCGACCGGCGGCGCGCGCTGGCCGCGGTCGATGTGACGTCGGTCGGGCGCCTGATGCATCCGTCGGTGCGCGCGGACTCGGGGCAGCCGCCGCTGGCCAAGGGCCTGCCGGCATCGCCGGGCGCCGCGGCCGGCGCCGTCGCCTTCACCGCCGAGGACGCCGACATGTTCGCCTCGCAGGGGCGGGCGGCGATCCTGGTGCTGACCGAGACTCATCCGCGCGACATCCACGGCATCCATGCCGCGGCCGGAATTTTGACCAGCCGCGGCGGCGCCACCAGCCACGCCGCCATCGTCGCCCGCGGAATGGGGCGACCGTGCGTCGTCGGCGCCGGCGAGGTGCGCGTTGACGCGGCGGCAGGAACATTTGTCGCCCGCGGCCGCGAAGTGCGGCGCGGCGAGATCATCACCATCGACGGCGGCACCGGCGAGGTGTTTCTCGGCGCCCTGCCGCTGGAGCGGCCCGAGCTCGGGCCGGCGTTCGCGACCTTGCTGGGCTGGTCGGACGCGGTGCGGCGCCTCGGCGTCCGCGCCAACACCGAGACGCCGGACGACGTGACACTGGCGAGCGCCTTGGGTGCGCAGGGCATCGGCCTGTTGCGTACCGAATTCAGTTTCCAGGAGCCCGAGGCGCTCGCGCTCATGCGCGCGCTCATCCTGGCCGACAGCGGAGAGGCGCGACGAACGACTTTGGACGGGCTGCTGACGTTGCAGCGCGCTGCCTACGCGCGTGTATTGGCCTTCGCGCGCGGTATGCCGATCACCATCCGCCTGCTCGACCTGCCGCTGTCCGCGTTCGTCCCACAGGGCGAGGACGAGATCGCCGCCGTCGCGGCGCACAGCCGCACCACGCCGGCCGAGGCGCGGGCCCGGATCGCCGCGCTGGCAGAGACCAACCCGGCCCTCGGCCACCGCGGCTGCCGCCTGGCGGTGTCGTGGCCGGATCTGTACGCCGTGCAGGTGCGCGCCATCCTGGAGGCAGCGGTCGAGATCGACGCGTCGATCGTGCCGCAGATCCTGGTTCCCGTGGTGTCCCTGGCGTCCGAGTTCGCCCATGTCGCGGCTAACATCGCAGGGGTCGCG
>CAMDCA010000050.1 GCA_945889645.1 Rhizobium sp. Q54 | reverse complement strand
CCGCAACCGCCGCCTCGCCCGCGACTTCGAGCGCTACGCCAGAACCGTCGTCGCCTTCGTTCGCCTCGCCATGATCCGCATCATGCTCCGGCGCCTGACCAGGCCAATCCCTTGCCGCTGAATCTCAACTTCTTGGATCGGCTCTAAGGTGGCGCCACTCTTGGCCAAGCATTCGACGCCTAGCACAGAACCACGTCAGGTATAGCCGCCCCTCGACTTGCATCGCCAGCGTCACCTGCTTGGCACTCGCTACGCAGTATAGCGCTTCCACTGCACGCCGCGCGGCGTGATCTGGTAGTCGGCGACGAGGGTCTGCTTCGCTTCGTTGCGCCGCAGGGAGCCGTGCGTGCTCTCGATCGCGATGGCGAACTCGTCGAAGTTCAGCCCGCGGCCTTGCTGGAACAGCGAGACGTACGAGAACTCCAGCAGGTAGGCGTCGTACATCGTCAGGGACTGCGGTCCCGACGGCGACCCCCACCGCACGGTGAGTTCGGCCAGCGTCAGGCGCCGGATGTCCTCCAGCGTCCCGATCATGCGCTCCGTGACGGGATCCGTCGTGCGCATGGAGAGGTTGTGACGGCTGATTCGGCCTTCGGCATCGCGGCGCACGATCGGGTCGAACCCGCCGACGTCGGCCACATCCAGCTTGAGAATCTCGGGTTGGTTGGCGGGCAACAAGGCACGCGCCGCACTGGGCGCGAAGGTCCACGCCAAGACGATGCCTGCGATTGCTTCTCGGCGACTGACGCCCACCGAAGCCCTCCGATTAGGCATTCTGCCACGCAAATCGGTAGCGGCGCCACTATCTGCTGGATGCAGACAGGCACCCCACCCTTCCCGCTGTGCCCCGAACGCTCCAAAACGACATCGCCCGGTCCTGAGGAGGCAGGGCCGGGCGATGTCTGTCCCGAGGGAGGGCGGGACGGGAGGAAGGGGGAAGCGGGTGCTAGGCCACGCGACGTTCCCAGCGGGCGCCCTGGGGCGTGACCGAGTAGGCCGTGGTGACGGCGCCGCGCGCGTCGATCCGGCGGAGAGAGCCTTGGGTGCTTTCCACCACCAGCCCGAACTCGTCGTAGCGGCGGCCGTTGGGCTGGCGGGAGAGAAACGCGCACTCGAACTGATGCACGTAGGCGCTGCACATGGTGAGCGCGTACTGCGCCGAGTTTGGCGCGATCCAGTTGAGGGTGAATTCGGTGAGCGGGCGGCCCTGCATGTCGTCGAGGCGCTCCATCGCGTTGACGGTGGTTGCCGCGTCCGTGCGGAATGCCAAGTTGAACAGGGTGCCGCCGGCAGGGTCCTTGCGCATGTCAGGATCGAAGCGCAGCAGATCGGCAACCTGGAGGGCAAAGGTCGCTGGATTGGCGCCGACGACCAGAGCGCGCGCCGAAAAGGGCGCGAGTGCGAAGGTCGCGGTAAGCATCGCCAGTGTGTCGCGACGAGTGAGGGCCTTATTCACCTGCGGCCTCCATTGCGTGCCCCGGTTTTGGCTCAGCCTCCCGACCGGTTCACAGCAACCAGCATCGCAACTGTCGTGCCAAAGGTAGTCCCGTCCAGGCGAAGGGCCCCAATCTGCGCCAAACGCCCGTTTTAGGTACCGCGGAGCCTGCGCCTCTACCCCGTCCGACCCGCGTACCTTGTCAGCATATGGCGTTGTTTTGGGCAGACGAGCGCCCGCGCGAAGGGCTTTTGCCCGCTGCCTGGGCAAGAATTAACTGCGCCGGGACCGGCTAGCGCAGGCTGGCGGCGATGTTGCCGCCATCGACGGTAATGGTGGCTGCTGTCGTCCGGCGCGCCTTGGCGAGCGCGACGAAGGCCTGGGCGACGTCCTCGGCTTTGACCTCCTGTTTCAGGAGGTTGCCGTCTTTGAGGTACTCCTGGACGGTCAACCCGCGGGCCGCCGCCCGCTGTTCCATCAGGGCGGGGGACATCAGGTTGGTGCGCACGCGGTCGGCGTTGATGGCGTTGGCGCGGATGCCGCGGTCGCCGTATTCGAGGGCGTACTGCTTCATCAGCAGCAGCAACGCTGCCTTGGGCAACCCGTAGGGGCCGAAGTTCGGGCCGGGGTTCAGCGCCTGCTTGGAGACATTGAACAGCAGCGAGCCGCCGGTGCCCTGCGCCAGCATGATGCGCACGGCGTTCTGCGCCACGGTCTGGTGCGCGAAGAAGTTGAGCTCGAAGCTCTCGCGCAGGAGCTTGTCGGAAACCGTGCCGATGGCGCCCTGGAACGCCGCGCCGGCGTTCGAGACGACGGCGTCGATGCCACCGAACACCGTGCAGATGCGATCGAACGCGGCGCGCACCAGGGTGGGTTCGGTCACGTCACAGGCGAGCGCCAGGCCGCGCTCCTTGAACTTGGCCGCAACGGCGGCGGCCATCGGCCCGTCGCGGTCGAGGACAACCACCGCAGCACCTTCGGCGTGGAACGCCCGCGCCGTGGCGGCGCCGATGCCGCTGCCGCCGCCCGTCACCACCACGACCTGGCCGGCCATGACGGGGTCCCTGGCCTTGCCGAGCTTGGCCTGCTCCAGCGACCAGTACTCCATGTCGAACATGTCGGCCTCGGACACGGGCCGGTAGCGGCCGATAGCCTCGGCATCGGTGACGACGCGGACGGTGCTTTCCGCGATGTCGGCGGCGATGTGGGCGGCAGAGACTGAGCGCCCGACACCGAACAAGCCGAGGCCGGGAACCAGGGCGACCCGCGGCAACGGATCGAGGGCGCGCTTGGGCGGCTCGCGCTTGCCGTCGTTGCGGGCAAAGTACGCGCGGTAGCGCTCTTGGAATTCGTCCACGGCCGTCCATGCCGCCATGGCGTAGCCGGCCAGGCCCGCCTCGGGCGCCGGCAGGATGACCGGCCAGTTCTTGGTGCGGATGGTGTGGTCCGGCGTCGCCACACCCTGCTGGCTGTAGCGGGCCAACTCGGCACCGTCGACGTATCTGCGGATCAAGTCCGAGGTGCGGAACGCCAACACTACGCGGCCGGGCTCAGCGTCGGGGTCCTCGGCGCGCAACGCCAGCAGGCCGCGCACGATCGGCGCAACGTCGGCCACCGGTGCGATCGTCGGCAGCGCTGCGGCGGCAAAGACCTTCTTGCGGCCCTTGGCGAGGCGCTGCTCGGCCAGCGTCACTAGGCCAATCATGCGCTCGTAGGATTCCGGGGCCGTCGCACCGAACGAGAAGATGCCGTGCTGTTGCAGGATCAACCCCTCGACGTGCGGGTTGGCCTCGTAGACCCGCGCCGACGCCTGGGCGAGGTCAAAGCCCGGCTTGACGAACGGCACCAGGGCGACACGGCGGCCGAACACCTCCTGCACCAGCGCTTCGTCGTGCTCCTGGTCGGCAATCGACAGCACCGCGGTGGAATGGGTGTGGTCGATGTAGGTGTGCGGCAGGAAGGCGTGCAGCAGCGTCTCGACCGACGGGTTGGGAGAACTGGCGTCCAGCAAATTGGCGCGCTGGAAGGCGACCATGTCCTCGTCGGACAAGCGGTCGAGCGCGCGCAGGCGCAGCAGCGGATCGAGGCGCACGGCGGGCAAGCCCTCCGGCTCGATGTCGCCCATGTCCCAGCCCGATCCCTTGACGCACAGGACCTTGATCTCGTCGCCGAGCAGATCGCGCTGCACTGTCTTGCACGACGTGTTGCCGCCGCCGTGCATCACCAACGACGGATCGCGCCCCAGCAGCCGCGTGGTGTAAACACGCAGCGCCAGATCGCGGCTGACGCCCTTCGGCGCGTAGCGCGCGACGGCGTCGTTGGCCTCAGAGTCCTTCCAGGCGGACTTCACCCGCGACTCACGCGGCCTTGCCGCGGCGTTCGGGGTAGACGGACAGGAGCCCCTCCTCCGAGGCCTGGCACACGCCACGCTCGGTAATCAGGCCGGTGACCAAGCGGGCGGGCGTGACGTCGAAGGCGAAGTTCGCCGCCGGGCTGCCCGGCGACGTCACCTGTATGGTGACGATATTGCCGTCCTCGTCACGGCCGGTCATGTGGGTCAGCTCGCGGCCGGAGCGTTCCTCGATCGGGATTTCGGCGACGCCGTCGCGCACCGTCCAGTCGATGGTCGAGTGCGGCAGCGCGACGTAGAACGGTACGCGGTTGTCGTGCGCCGCCAGCGCCTTGAGGTACGTGCCGATCTTGTTGCACACGTCGCCGCACACGGTGGTGCGGTCGGTGCCGACGATGCACAGATCGACGCGGCCGTGCTGCATCAAGTGGCCGCCGACGTTGTCGGCGATCACGGTGTGCGGCACGCCGTGGCGGCCGAGCTCCCAGGCGGTGAGCGAGGCGCCCTGGTTGCGCGGACGAGTCTCATCGACCCATACGTGCACCTTCAGGCCGGCGTCGTGGGCCATGTAGATCGGTGCCAGCGCGGTGCCCCAGTCGACGGTGGCGAGCCAGCCGGCATTGCAGTGGGTCAGGACCTGGACGTCGCCCTTTTTGGACGCGATGGCCTGGAACAGCTTGAGGCCGTGCTTGCCGATGGCGTGGCAGGTGGCGACATCGTCCTCGCAGATGGCGGCCGATTCCGCGTACGCCGCGGCCGCGCGTTCCTTGGCCGGCAGGGGCCGCACGCGGGCGCGCATGCGATCCAACGCCCAGCGCAGGTTGATGGCCGTGGGCCGTGTCGCCAAGAGCTTCTCGTAGGCGCGGGTGAGCGAATCGTCGCTCGCGTCGGCGCGCAGCGCGAACCACATCCCGTACGCGGCCGTGGCACCGATCAGCGGCGCGCCGCGCACCTGCATGGTGGTGATGGCACGCGCGGCATCGTCCACCGTGCGCAGGCGCAGGGTGACGAACTCGTGCGGCAGGCGGGTCTGGTCGATGATCTCGACCGAGGCCCCGTCGCTGCCGGGCCAGATGGTGCGGTATGGCTTACCGTCGATCTTCAATCCAGGAGTCTCCTGCAGACACCCTCACCCCTCCCTCTCCCGCACGCGGGAGAGGGAGGGTAGAGGCCTATTCGCCTTCGAATTCAACCAGGGCCTGCACCGGCACGCCCATGGCCTCGATGCGCTTCTTGCCGCCGAGGTCCGGCAGGTCGATGACGAACGAGCAGCCGACGATGTTGGCGCCGGCCTGGCGCAGCAACTTGATGGCGGCGGTGGCGGTGCCGCCGGTGGCGATCAGGTCATCGACCAGCAGGACCGACTGGCCGCGCGTGATGGCGTCCTTGTGGATCTCGATGCGGTCGGTGCCGTACTCGAGCTGGTAGTCGATGCCGATGGTATCCCACGGCAGCTTGCCCTTCTTGCGCACCGGAATGAAGCCGACCGAGAGCTGGTGTGCCACGGCGCCGCCGATGATGAAGCCGCGCGCCTCGATGCCCGCCACCGCGTCGATGCGATGGCCGGCGTGCGGCTGCACCAGGTCGTCCACCAGCTTGCGGAAGCCAAACGGGTCCTGCAGCAGGGTGGTGATGTCGCGGAACATGATCCCCGGCTTGGGATAGTTGGGGATCGTGCGGATGCGCGCCTTGAGCGGCACCAGCGAGGCCGGCACGCCGCCGTGGATGCGGGGCTTCGGCGCCTTCACCTTGGCGGCCCTAGCCGGGGCCTTGGCTTTCGCGGGCGGCTTGGTCTTGCTCGCCATCACCTTGGTCTTGGACTTCGGCGCCGCCATGCGTTCCCCCTGAACCTCGTACCTACTTCGCCTGTGCCGCCAGCGCGCGTCCGGCCACCGCGTCGAGTTTCTTGAGCATGGCGGGATCGCGCGCCGCCGGCGCGGTGATGAGCGCCGTGTCGAGCACGCGGTCGCAGCCGTGCGGGCAGGCGTCGGCGCGCGCCTTAAGGTGCGGCACAAACTCCTTGACCAGCGAGCAGGCGTTGGACGCGTTGGCGACCAGGACGCGAAGGATGTCGGCGACCTGGACGTGGTCGTGATCCGGGTGCCAGCAGTCGTAGTCCGTCACCATGGCGACGGTCGCGTAGCAAATCTCGGCTTCGCGGGCGAGCTTGGCCTCGGGCATGTTGGTCATGCCGATGACGTGGCAACCCCACGCGCGGTACAGCTCGGACTCGGCCAGCGACGAGAACTGCGGGCCTTCCATCGCCAGGTAGGTTCCACCGCGCACGACCTTAAGGCCGACGACCTCGGCCGCGCGCTGCGCCGCGTCTCCGAGGCGCGCGCACACCGGGTGTGCCATCGACACGTGCGCCACCATGCCGTTGCCGAAGAAGCTCTTCTCGCGCTGGATGGTACGATCGATGAACTGATCGACGATGACGAAGGTCCCCGGCGACAGTTCCTCGCTGAACGAGCCGACAGCGGACAGCGACAGGATGTCGGTGACGCCGGCGCGCTTCATGGCGTCGATGTTGGCGCGGTAGTTGATCCCGGCCGGCGATAGCTTGTGGCCACGCCCGTGACGCGGCAGGAACACCACCCCCTGCCCGCCCAGCTCGGCGAACAGGAACTCGTCGGACGGCTCGCCAAAGGGCGAAGAAACCTTCTCCCACCGCATGTTGGTCAGGCCCGGGACCTCGTACAGGCCCGAGCCGCCGATGATGCCGATGAGGCGCCGTTTGGGTTGGGATTTCATGCGGAACTGCCTTGGCTAAGGCCGCGGAGTATCGGCCATTGCGATGCGTGACGGAAGCCTGAGCCCTTGCGCTTCCCTTGCTGAGCACGTCGTCCCAAGGGAGCGTCTCCCGAGGGAGCGCCCGCGCCGAACCCGACGTCACCGCCCGGCGGTTAGGAGGCGTTGCGTGCGCCGGGCCGTTGAGCGCGCGCCCCGCCCCGCCGAAGGCGAACGTTCAGCGCAGCCTCCCGAGAGGCAACAGGAGACGGCGCACCGGCCATCGAGCTGACTGACGGTGAAACCCATTGCGACCTGCTCAAGGATCGGCGACTAGGGGTAACCACCGAACTCGTTGAACGGATCTCAGTAGACGCTGCGTGGTACCGCAACCTCTAGAGGTGCGCGGCAAACTGCTAGTGCAGGTGGGCCCAGACGCGGCGCTTCACCGCGTACAGCAGACCGGCAAGCAGGATCAGGTAGATCATCACGCTGAGGCCGATGCGGTGGCGGGTGGGCAGGTTGGGCTCGGCCGCCCAAGCGAGGAATTGCGTCACGTCGCGCGCCATCTGATCGACGGTCGCCTCGGTGCCGTCCTCGTACGCGACGAGACCATCCAGCAGCGGCGCCGGCATGGCGGTCTGGTGACCGGGGAAGTACGGGTTGTAGGTCATGCCGGCGGCCATCTGCACGTCGGCCGGCGGATCCTGGAAGCCGGTGAGCAGCGAGTAGATGTAGTCGGCGCCGTGCGCGCGCGCCTTGTACATGAGCGACAGGTCGGGCGGCAGCGCGCCGCCGTTGGCGAAGCGCGCGGCGTTGTCGTTCGGGAACGGCGGCACGAAGCGGTCGGCGAGGCCGCCGGGACGCTTGAACATCGCACCGGTCTCGTCCGGGCCGTCGGTCACGTCGTGGCCAGCGGCGACTGCCTTGGCCTGGTCCTCGGTGAGCCCGATCTCGGTCAGGTTGCGGTAGGCGACGTAGCGCAGCGCATGGCACATGGCGCAGACGTCTAGGTAGACCACCAGCCCGCGGCGCGCGGCGGCATGGTCGAACGTGCCGAACGGGCCGTTGAAGGTCCAATCGACCTTCTTCGGTTCCGCGGCGTCACCGGCAGCAAGCGCCGTCGCGGGCAACAACGATAGGAGCGCCAATCCGGCGGCGGCGATGCGCATCAGCGGCGCCCTCCCGCGCGGGCGCGATTAGCTTCGAGCACGGCCGTGGCGATCGAATCCGGTAACGGCCTTGGACTCTCGAGTTTGCCGACCACCGGCAACAGCACCAGGAAATGCAGGAAGTAGTAGGCCGACGCCAGTTGGCCGATGGTGATGTAGATGCCTTCCGCCGGGCTGGCGCCGATCCAGCCGAGCACAAACACATCCGCCACCAGCACCCAGAACAGCTGCTTGTAGATCGGACGGAAGCGGGCCGAGCGCACCTTGGAGGTGTCGAGCCAGGGAACCGCGAACAGCACCAGGAGCGCCGCCGCCAGCGCGATGACGCCGCCGAGCTTGTCCGGGATGGCGCGCAGGATGGCGTAGAACGGCAGCAGGTACCATTCCGGCACGATGTGCGCCGGCGTCTGCAGCGGATTGGCCGGGATGTAGTTGTCGGCCTCGCCGAGCGCATTCGGCATGTAGAACACCAGCGCGGCCAGGATGATCAGGTAGATGCTGCCGCCGAACAGGTCCTTCACCGTGAAGTACGGGTGGAACGGTAGGACGTCCTGCGGACCCTTGATGTCGATGCCGAGCGGATTGTTGGAACGGTGCACGTGCAGCGCCCAGATGTGGACGACGGCGAGCGCCGCGATCACGAACGCGAGCAGGTAGTGCAGGCTGTAGAAGCCGCGCAACAGGGCTTCGCCGACCGAGTAGCCGCCCCACAGCCACAGCACCAGTTCGTCGCCGATGATCGGAATGGCGCCGAACAGGTTGGTGATGACGGTGGCGCCCCAGTAGCTCATCTGTCCCCACGGCAGCACGTAGCCCATGAAGGCGGTGATGATCATCAGCAACAGGATGATCAGGCCGAGCCACCACAGAAGCTCGCGCGGATACTTGTACGAGCCGTAGTACAGATTGCGGAACAGGTGGACGTAGACGATGGCGAAGAACAGCGACGCGCCGTTGGCGTGCACGTAGCGGAACAGCCAGCCGTAGTTCACGTCGCGCATGATGCGCTCGACGGAGGCGAAGGCGCCGTCCACGGTCGGCACATAGTGCGACGCCAGCACGATGCCGGTCAGGATCTGAATGACCAAGGCGACGCCGGCCAGCGCGCCGAAGTTCCAGAAGTAGTTGAGGTTCTTCGGCGTCGGGTAGTTGGTGCCGACGGCGTTGTTGATCCAGTTGAAGATCGGCAGGCGGTACTCGATCCAGCCGAGTACGCCGCGCAGCTTCAACTCGTGGTGCAGGTCGTCGTTGCTTTCGTGGCCACCCGACATGCGCTCAACCAATCTTGATCAGAGTGGGCGTCAGGAATTCGTAGTCGGGCACTTCCAGATTGCGCGGGGCCGGACCTTTGCGGACGCGCGCCGCAGTGTCGTAGTGCGAGCCATGGCACGGGCAGAAGAAGCCGCCGAAGTCGCCCTTCGGATCGGTATCCTTCTGGCCTAGCGGAATGCAGCCGAGATGGGTGCAGATGCCGACGACGATGAGCCATTCCGGCTTTTGGGCGCGGTCTTGGTCGCGCACCGGGTCGCGCAGGTCGGCGACCGACGCGGCGCGCGCCTCTTGGATCTCGACCGCCGTGCGATGGCGGATGAACACGGGCTTGCCGCGCCACTTCACCGTCAGCGAGTGGCCCTCGGGAATTCCGGAAATGTCGACTTCGAGAGAAGACAGCGCGAGAACATCGGCGGCCGGATTCATCTGATCGATGAACGGCCAAACCGCGGTGCCTGCGCCTACGGTGGCGAATCCGCCTGTTGCGATGTAAAGGAAGTCGCGCCTTGACCCGTCGCCCTTCGGCTCCGTCGTCATGCCTTGCACCCTCAATCGACCCGCCAGGTCGAGGCGCCCCGCGGCGCCGTTCCCGTGAGCCCGAGACTCTCACGGTTTCCTACAGGTGTCCAGTCAAGTGCCTAGCGGGCCGAGTTTTTTTGCTGCCAGGAGCGATACAATCACGGGCCCAAGGACAATATGACGCAGAATAATTTGCCCCCCTCGCGGAATTGCTCGAAGTGAAAGTAGTTCAGCGTGAACCTGCCAGCGCCGGACCGCAGACATCGCCCGAGGAGCGGCGGCGACTCGCGGCGGCGTGGTTCGCCGGCTTGCGCGACCGCATCTGCGCGGAGTTCGAGCGCGTTGAGGACGAGCTAACGGGTCCCGATGCCAATCTGCCGCCGGGCCGGTTTGTCCGCAGCACCTGGGAGCGGCCATCCGAAACCGGTGGCGGTGGTGGTGGCGTGATGTCGGTGATGCGCGGCCGGGTTTTCGAGAAGGTCGGCGTCAACTACTCCGAAGTGATGGGTGAATTCAGCCAGGATTTCGCCCGCCAGATGCCCGGCGCGACGACAGATCCGCGCTTCTGGGCGTGTGGCGTCTCCCTGGTCGCGCACATGCGCTCGCCGTTGGTCCCGGCGGTGCACCTGAACACACGCCACATCGCCACGACGGTGTCGTGGTTCGGCGGCGGCGCCGACCTGACACCGATCTATCCGGTGGAGGCAGATACTGCCACCTTCCACGACACGCTACGCAAGGCCTGCGATCCCTACGACCGCGAGTACTACCCGCGCTTCAAACGTTGGTGCGACGAGTACTTCTACCTGCCGCATCGCAAGGAGCCGCGTGGCGTTGGCGGCATCTTCTTCGACAATCTCGACACCGGCGACTGGGGGCGCGACTTCGCCTTTGTGCGCGACGTCGGCAGCGCGTTCCTCAGTGCGTACCCGCAGATCGTGCGCACGCGCATGAATGAGCCGTGGACCGACGAGCAGCGCGAATACCAGCTGATGCGCCGCGGGCGCTACGTTGAATTCAACCTCCTGTACGACCGCGGCACCCAATTCGGCCTCAAGACCGGCGGCAACACCGAAGCGATACTGATGTCGTTGCCGCCTGAGGTGAAGTGGCCTTGAGCGCCGCCGGCGTAGTTCGCTTCCTGACCGCGGCCATCGTGCTGACGTGCGCGCCCGTACCGTCTGTGGCGGCGGACGACGCACTCGCCGCTTGTCTGGTGAAGCGGCAGCGCGCCTGCCTAGTGGATGCGGCCGTCGCCGAGGCCTTGGCGCGCACCGATCCGAGCGATCAGATCAATGGACTCGGTGCGGTTGCGCGCCTGGTGGCGATGGCCGGCGACCGCGGTAGCGCGCTGAACATCCTGTATCGCGGCGAGGACATTATCGCCTTGATCGCCGACCCGGACGTTCGCGACGACGCGCGGGTCTTCCTCGTCCAAGGCTTTGCCGACATCGAAGCCTTCTCCATCGCCTTGCTCGACGCCGACCGCATCGAGGACGAGGCGCGGCGCGTGTTTGCCCGCAGCATGGTCGCGATCGCCGCAGCCGACGCGGGCAACATCGTCATGGTCGAGCGGCTGCTGCCGGAGGCCAACGAGCAACTGGGCGATGAGTTGCGCGAGACGCTGCTAGAGCTTCTCGCCGAGGACAGGCAATGGGACCGCGTGGTCGCCATCGCCAGCGACCTGGTGTTCTGGAATCCCGACATCGCCCGCACCGTGCCGGGACAGTTGGTGGCGATCGGCCGCTTCGAGGACGCCGTTCACCTGTATGAGCGGATCACCACACCCGGCCTGCGCGATTTCGCGGCGCGCGGCTTCGTCGATGGCCTGCTCGCCCGGCGCGACTTCGCAACCGCGCGGCAGATGGCGTTGGGCATCGCGATCCGCAACCCCTACCAGTCCGACAGCGCGCTCGTCGATCTGGTCGAGGCGCTCGCGCGCGACGGCCAGGTGAGCGAGGCCGAGGCCTTGATCGCGCAGATCGGCGATGGCGAGACGCGCGGTGACGGCATGGTGACGTTGGCTCGTGTTCTGGCAGAACGCGGCGAATTCGCCGCGGCGATGGCGATTGGGATTAAGGCCGAGACTGACCCGCCGCCGGCGCGCAATGCGCTCACGACGCAGCGCCTGCCACGATTGATCTACGACACCATCGCGCGCGCCCAGGTGGAACACGGAGATTTCGCCGGAGCTGTGGCTACCGCGAAGCGAATGAACGATGTGCGCGATCGCTCCGTCACCTTGGAGGCAATCGCGCGCCGGCGCCTCGATGTCGGCGATCAGGCGAACGTGCTGCTGGCGCTGAACGAAATCCTGAACGATCCGAGGGTGCTGGAACCGACCGTGGTGCGCGACATCGTGCGCGACCTGGTCCGCATGTACGAGCTGCCGCGCGCGCTTGAAGTGGTCGAGCGGCTTCCGCAGCCCGGCGACCGGGCGCAGACGCTGGCGCGCGCCGCGCCACAGGTCGTGGACGATCCCGAAACCTACCGCGCGATCCTGCAGGCGGCCGGCGTGGCAACGATGGCGATCTCCGCCGAACAGCAGCGGCGCGGCATGATCACCCAGTTGGCAGTGTTGTGGGCGCGCGGCCGGCAATTCGATGTAGCGGCGAACCTGTTGGCGACGGTCAACGACGCCGAACGCAGCCGGGCCTTGCTGGCGATTGCGTTCCCGCTGCAGCAGCCGGTGCCCTGAGCCGGCGACTGGGCGGCGCGCGCAGGCCTCAAGAACAGCGAAGCGCGTCCTGGCTGGCTTGCGGCCCGAGGGAGGGTTTGGCCGCTGGCTGGCTATGGACGCGCGGTCGCCGCATCCAGACGCCTACTTGGTGAGGATCAGCCAGCCATTGCTGGTGTGGCGCAGACGATAGGTCTCGCCACCGTGGTCGATCACCACCTCGCGTGCGCTTCCGAGCAACGATTGGCTGCTGACCCGACGCGGCCTCTGCGGGGCTCTTTCCTCCGGCGGCGTTAGCAGGCGGAGAATGCGTCGGGACTTCGGAAGCGCCATCGCAAGGATCCTACGCCAGTTGCGAATCGTTTGCAATGCGAATGATTCGCACTTTCACGACCTCCGGTCGGCGGCGTCCGTTCGGGGAACGGGGACCGCCCGTCCGAGAGCCACCCCGTGAGCGCTCGCGACAAGGAGGTCGCGCGCGACGCCGGCATCGGTGCGCGGCCGGGCGCTGTTCTCGGCGGCGTGACAGCAGCAATCCAGTCGGCGGCGCTGTCGGCGGCGCTGCCGTGGGCGGTGCCGTGGGCGGCGCGTACGGCGCCCATGAGACGCGCGACGACTTGGGCTCAAAACGCCAGTAGAACTGCGCTTCTCCTAGCAGCCGACCGCGGCAACGATGACCTTGCAATCTGAGCCGGGCACGCTACAAGAACGCAGCGGCGCCTAACGGCACCGCAACGGGGGCGGCCGCTTCGGGTTGTGCCGCTAGAATTCCCGGCACAAGCCGAAGCGAAGGCCGCGGCGGTTGCTACATGAGGAACCAGGACGGGGCCCCGGCGACACCGCGGTGACAGGAGAGGGAGCACACAAATGGATCGTACTAAGATGAGCAGCGCTGTGCGGCGCTTGGCGCCCGTGGTTGCGGTGGTTGCCGCAGCCGGCGCCGGCGCGATGGCGCTGTCCATGAATAACTCGGTGTCCGCGGCCGAAGCGCACGGCGCGCTTTTCGCCCCGACCGCCGAAGGCGTGCAGATCGCTCAGGCCACCGCCGGCAATCCCACCGCCGGCGCAACGGGCTTCGTGCGCTGCCGCGTCTGCCACACCGTCGAGAAGGGTGAGCCGAACCGAGTCGGCCCGAATCTGTTCAGCGTGATCGGCCGCAAGGCCGGCACCGTCGCCGGTTTCGCCTACTCCGACGCGATGAAGAACTCGAACATCACGTGGAACGACGAGCTCGTGGTGAAGTACATCCAGGATCCCGCCGGCACCGTGCCGGGCAACAAGATGAACCTCGCCAAGGGTGCAGTGAACCCGGCCGGCGCGGCGGACCTCGTTGCATTCCTGAAGACCAAGATGTAACGCGCGCTTCGCGCGGAACGGAACAGGGCCCGGTGGGAAACCACCGGGCCCTTTTCGTTTGGCTACAAGCGCGAGCGCACGCGCCCCATACGTCGGCTCACTGCGGTGGGGGCGGCAACGTCGCCAACGTCGCGTCGATGCGCGCCAGGAAGGCGAGTGCCTCGGCGTTGGCGCGGGGGAATTGGCGGGCGAAAACGGCAGCGCCGTCGCCCGACTCGTGGAACTGGAAGGAGCCGAACGCGCCGAGGTCGAGCAACTCATTGGCCCCGCGCAAGCGGTCCTTGGCGGCGCGCAACTCGGCGCGGACATACTCCCCGCCATAGCCGGCGCCCTCGCGATCGCCGAGCGCGAGCTTGGCAGCAGCGGTGCCGGCTTGTGCGGCGGCCCCGGCGATCGGGCTGTCCCATCGCAGGAGCGGATCGAACGCGTTGCGGAAGTCTTCCAGCGCGCCGGCCGCTTCGCCGGTCGCGAGACGCGCGAAGCCGCGCTCGATATGTGTCAACGCTTCGCCGCGGTCGTCGCCGACAGCACGGAATATGCCTGCCGCGGCGGCGAAGGCCGCGCGGGCACCGTCACGATCCCCAAATGCGTGCAGGGCGCGGGCCAGCCCCAGCGTTGCGGGGCCGGCGGACGCCGGATCGGCGCGCGCAAAGGCGCCGATCGCGGCCTCGTAGGCTGCCCGCGAGCCCGCCATGTGGCCGAGAAGGCGCTCGGCTTCGCCGATACCAAGCTCTGACTCGCCGCGAATCAGAACGTCCGCCTTCGCGACAGCGATGTCCTTGGCATTGAGGAACGTGTCGCGGGACGACTGGTAGTTGCCGACCTGACGCTCGACTCGGCCGAGCACCAAAAGGGCGATCGCCAGCCGATCGGCATCGCCCCGCTCGGCGAACGTGACGATCGCCTCGGTAAGCGCCACACGTGCCGCGTCGGCGTACCCATTCTGCGACTCCAGCAGCCCGAGCCGCGTGGACGCCTCGGCGAATCCAATGGCATCTGCGACACGGCGATACTGGCTCACCGCGTCGGAATATCCGGCAAAGGCGCCGCCATAGTTGCCGAGGCCCTGCTCCAGCTGCGCGAGAGCCGTGGAGGCCTGTGCCATCCCAACAGGGTCGGCGATTTCCTCGTACAGCGAGTACGCTTCGCCGAGGCGTTGACGGGCGTGTTTGATGCCATCCGGCGCGTCCGCCTCCGCCTCGAAGCCAAGCAGGACGTGCTGCCCATTGACCTCGCCGTTGGCGCGATCGTTGGCCGCGCGGGCCTCGCGATAGGCGGTGCGCGCCGACTCGAGGCGCTTGGCGGCGCGATCGAGGTCGCCCATCGCGGCCCACGTCACTGCTTCGCCGGCAGGATCGCCGGAACGCTTGTACAGATCGCGCGCGCCGGCATACGCCGTGCGGGCGGCGTCGGGCTCACCGAGTGCCGCCTCCAGATTGGCGCGATGCAGGGCGACCGTTGCCCGTCCGCGCACGTCGCCGGCACGTTGAAACAACGCGTCGGCCTCGCCGAGCGCGCGCCGCGCGTCGCTGGCTCGCCCCTGGTCGTGCGCGATGGCGGCGGTGGACAACAAAGCGACCGCGCGCGCCACGTCGCCGGCGGGCATGGACTTCGGCGCGGCCGACGCGGCCGACTCTGGCTCCGGCGACTGGATCGCATTCATGCCGGCCAGGGCTGCCAGCAACAGGGCGGCGAATAGTCCGGCGCCGGTTACGACGAACCGCATGCGGCCGCGCAACGCCGCCGCTCCGACGACTAGGACGGCGATGGCCGCCAGCGCGCCCCAGCCAAGAGTCCCGCCGGGCATGACGGACGCTCTAGATCCCGCCGCCGATGATGGCGGCGGCAAAGTCCCATGGCGCCTGGAACGAGCCACGGAACAGGCCGACCTTGGCGTCCTCGGCGACCTTTTCAGCGGCGAGGTACTTGTCGCTCTGATCGACGAACGCCAGCGCGTGTCCGGCCTGCACCAACCGCTCGGCGACGTCCCTGCCCTCGACCGTTGTGCAGGTGCCGTAGATGCGGCCGCGGCGCAGGCGGCTGGTATCCTGCTCGATCGTGCAGGTGACCGGGCCTTGGGCCGTGATGATCTGCAATTCGCGCAGCGCAATGCTCTGGCAGTCGTACTGCGCGCCGTTGGCAAAGAAGCATGGCTGGCCCATTTCGGGGCCGTCCACGCCCCACAGGCGCACGTAGACGCCGTCGACGACGAGCTTATCGCTATCGGTGACGCGCGGAGGGCCCTTCACCACGTCGCCCGGCTGCGCCAGGCGCTGTTGGGCGACGGCAGGGGCGGCAGCCAGCAGCGCCACCGCCACCAGCATTCGGGTCGATCGAGTGTGCATCTCAGCACCCTGACAGGGTTGGATTTCCACCGAGTATAGGCACTCGCGCGAACCCTTGAAACAGAAGCGGCGCCCC
>CAMDCA010000049.1 GCA_945889645.1 Rhizobium sp. Q54 | reverse complement strand
CCCTGGCCCGATTGCTTATCGAATACGGTGCGCGGACCGATGTGCGCGCCAACGTGCGCAAGCGGCCGCGATTCGTCGATGGCGAATCCATGCACGAATGCCGTGACGTCACGCCCCTTGCCTGGGGGCGCGCGTTTCACGACCAGGCGTGGGTCAATCCTGCGGTGTTGGAGCTGCTAGGCTAAGCGGAGACGAGCTGGCTCTCGATCCAGCGGCGCAAAGAAACCACCTTGCGCGCGGCGCGAGCCGGGTGCGCTGACGAGATTTAGCAATCGCTATGCCAGCGCAAACGCGCCGGAATGCTTGGATTGCCGCGATCTGGCGGCGGCGGTGCTGAAATTGTGGGCGGCCACTGATCGCGGCCGCGCCAAGAACGTCAGCGCGCGGCAGCCACCGCGACCGGCAGGACCTCGCCGACGCGCGCGACTTCGGTGTAGGCCTTGGCGGTCGCCTGGATCGCGGCGCGCGTGGTCGCGGCCACCGTCGTCGCCTCGGCCATCTGTGCGCTGGTCAGCAGCGGCCATGCTGCCGCGAGCAGGGCGTCGATCTGGGCGCCGAGTTGGGCATCGGCACCGCCGCGCGCGACGGTGAGCCAGGTGTATGCGACGGCGGGATCGCTCGCCGTGCCGACGCCGAGGAAGGTGCGGACCCCGAGCAAATACTGCGCGCGCTCGTGACCGCCATACGCCGCGGCGCGGTAAAGATCGGTCGCCCGGATAGCGGCGCCATCCTTCGCCAGGCCGAACTTCTCGGCACTCGCATAGATGAGCGCCAGGTTGTACTGGGCCATCGGATAGCCGAAGTCGGCGACCGAGCCGAGCAGCTCGAGGCCCTTGGGAACATCGCGCGGCACGCCGTTGCCGGAGATGTACATGAACGCAAGGTTGTTCATTCCGGCCGGGTGGCCGATGCGGGCGATGTCGGCCCACAAGGTGGAGGCGCCAGTGAGGTTACCTTGCCGCAAAGCGGTGACGCCGGTGGTTGCGTCGTCTGCTTGGGAGGGAAAGGCGACGCAGCCAAACCAGAGAGCACCAACCACGCAAACAAGGCGATTCACGAGCAGCCTCCACCAACCAAGGTGAGGCCCGCGTGTACCGTTCCCGCGCCGTTCCGGCCAACGTCATGTAAAGACGTGTAAAATCGTCGCAGAATCGGTCAAGATCAAAACCTTCCCCAGGAAGAACCTTTGGCCGCCAAGACTCACCTCCTCATCGTCGAAGACGACGACCTGGTTCGCTCCCTGATCGAGGCGTTCCTGCGCGAGCGTGGCTACCGCATCACCGCGGTCGGCAGCGGCGCCGCCATGCGCGCGGTGCTGGCGCGCGAGTCGATCGACCTGCTGCTGTTGGACCTCGGCCTTCCGGACGAAGACGGCATCGCGCTGGCGCGACAATTCCGCTCGTCGCGCCAGACGCCCATGATGATCCTGACGGCGCGCGGTGGCCGCGACGACCGCCTGGCGGCGCTCGAGATCGGAGCCGACGACTACCTGGTTAAGCCGTTCGATCCGCAGGAGATGGCGCTGCGCATCGGCAACCTAGTCGCGCGCGCCAAGGGCGGCGAGGTCGATGGCAAAACCGTCGCCATCGCGTTCGGCGGCTTCCGCTTCGATGCCCGCAAGCGCACCCTGACCGACATCGACGGCAAAGCCGTGCAGTTGACGCCCGCCGAGTTCGCCATGCTCGCCGCCTTCACCAAGGCGCCGGGACGCGTCCTGAGCCGCGACTTTCTATTGGATGCCATCTCGCGCGGCGGCGATTCGCCGGGCGAGCGCGTCGTGGACGTGGTGGTCGGCCGCCTGCGCAAGAAGCTCGGCGACGATCCGCGCAATCCGTCCCTGATCAAGACAGTGACGGGCTTCGGCTACCTGCTGCAGACCGATACGTAGTTGCGCGGAACGCGCGCGCTCGGCACACGAAGCGTGCCGTCAGCAGGAAGTCGATCAGTCCTTGGCTCGCTCGGAGTAGCTGCCATCGACCGTCATGACGACGATGCGGGTGCCGACGTTGATGTGCGGCGGTACCATGGTGCGCAGGCCGTTCGACAAGACGGCGGGCTTGTACGACGACGCTGAAGTCTGGCCCTTCACGGTCGGCTCGGTCTCGACCACTTCGAGGGTAACGCGCTGCGGCAACTCGTAGCCTACGGCGATGCCTTCGTGCAGGCTGAGAAACACCTTCATCTCCGGCTGCAGGTAGACGGCGTCATCGCCGATGAGGTCCGCCGGCAACGTCACCTGCTCGTAGTTCTCGGTGTTCATGAAGTAGAAGCCGTCGGCGTCGCCGTAGAGGAACGTGTGCTCCTTCTCTTCGACATGGGCGCGCTCGACCTGCTCGGTGGTGCGCCAGCGCTCGGCGATCTTGACGCCGTCGCTCAAGCGCCGGGCATCGATCTGCGTGACCGGTGTGCCCTTGCCGGGATGGATGTTCTCGGCCGTCAGGATGACGTAGAGCTTGCCCTCCAGGTCGATAATGTTGCCCTTGCGAAGCGAGCTGGCGATGACTTTAACCACGTTTGGCTCCCGGCCTTATCCGTGCGTTTCGGCGCCGCACGATACTGATCCTGGCGCGCGCCGCCAGTGCTTTGATGGCTAGCCGAGGCATTCCGCCTGGCGAATCGCGCCCCTCCCCTTGGTGGGACAGGGAGCGCCACGCCGATCGCAGGCCGTTCCTCTTGGCCCGGGCACGCATAGCCACGGCCGTTCGCGCCTTCTTTGCCGAGCGCGGATTCCTCGAAGTGGACCCTGCCGCCCTCACCGCTTCGCCCGGCAACGAGACCCACCTGCACGCGTTCGGGACCGAGGCGATCCATGAAGGAGGAGCGCGGCACAGCCTCTTTCTGCACACCTCGCCCGAGTTCGCCTGCAAGAAGCTCCTCGCCGCCGGCGAGCGGCGCATCTTCAGTTTTGGTCATGCATTCCGCAATCGCGAGCGCGGCCCGTTGCACCATCCCGAATTCACCATGCTCGAGTGGTATCGCGCCGAGGAGCCGTACGACACGATCATCGCCGACACCATCAGCCTGGTGCATAGCGTGGCGCGGGCCACCCCGGCGATCTTCCTGCGGCACCGGGCGCGCAGCCTCGACCCGTTCCAGCCGGCGGAGCGAATCACGGTGGCGTCCGCGTTCATGCAACACGCCAACATCGATCTGTCGGGTTGCGCGGAGCGCACTGCCTTCGCAACGGCAGCGCAGCGCGCGGGAGTGTCGGTCGCGGCAGACGACACCTGGAGCGACATCTTCAGCAAGGTGCTCGTCGCCAAAGTCGAGCCGCGCTTGGGCGATGGACGCTTGTGCGTGCTGGACGAATACCCGGTGAGCGAGGCGGCGCTGGCGCGGCCGAAGCCGAGGGATCCGCGCGTCGCCGAACGCTTCGAGCTCTTTGGCTGCGGCGTCGAGGTCGCCAACGGATACGGAGAGCTGACGGATGCCGCCGAGCAGCGCCGTCGCTTCGCTGCGGCGATGGCTGAGAAGGAGTTGCGCTATGGCGAGCGCTATCCCCTTGATGAGGATTTCCTCGCAGCGCTGGCGGCCATGCCGCCCGCGAGTGGCGTGGCGCTCGGCTTCGACCGCCTGGTGATGCTGGCCACCGGCGCCGCCAAGATCGACGACGTGCTCTGGACCCCCGTCCCCGACCATGCTTAGTGCGACGCTGTGAGTACTTCCAAGACCCTGCGTTCGGTCCAAGACCTCGCCGCCGCCGGCCTTGCCGCTGCGGCGGACCGCCCGGCGTTGGCGGAGGTCGCGGCGCGCTATGCGGTTGCCATCACGCCCGCGATGGTCGACCTGATCGATCCGTCCGATCCCAACGACCCGATCGCGCGCCAGTTCGTTCCGGATGCCGCCGAGCTCAAGACCGGCGCCGAGGAGTCCGACGATCCGATCGGCGATGAGCCGCACAGCCCGGTCGCGGGCATCGTCCACCGCTATCCGGATCGCGTGCTGCTCAAGCTCGTCCTGGTGTGCTCGGTGTACTGCCGCTTCTGCTTCCGCCGCGCCATGGTCGGCCCCGGCAAGGCGCAGACGCTCAGCAAGGCAGAGATCGATGCGGCGCTGGAGTACGTACTCGGGCAGCCCGGCATCTGGGAGGTCATCCTCACCGGGGGCGATCCCCTCGTCGTGTCGCCGGCGCGCTTGCGCCGTGTGCTGGAGACCCTCGCCGCCATCGACCACGTCAAGGTCGTGCGCATCCATACGCGCGTCCCCGTGGTCGAGCCGCAGCGGATCAATGCGGCGCTCGTCAGCGCGTTGCGTGCGTCCGGCAAGGCGACCTATGTCGTGCTGCACGCCAACCACGCGCGCGAGCTGACGCCGGATGCCACGGCGGCGTGCGCACGCCTGGTCGACGCCGGCATTCCCATGCTGAGTCAGTCGGTCCTGCTGCGCGGCGTCAACGACGACGCGGCGACGCTGGAAGCGTTGATGCGCCGCCTGGTCGAGGCACGCATCAAGCCGTACTACCTGCATCATGCAGACCTGGCGCCGGGCACCGCGCACATGCGCACGCGCATCGAGGAAGGCCAGGTGCTGCTGCGCGAGTTGCAGCGCAGCGCCTCGGGCCTGTGTCAGCCCGCCTACGTGCTCGACATCCCCGGCGGTCACGGCAAAGTGCCGGTGGGGCCGAGCTACTTGGAGCCGGACGCCGATCCAGATTGCTACGCGGTCGCTGACCAAAGCGGTCGCCGCCACCGCTACGTCGACACCGCGACGCCGCGTCGCTATCCCAAGGGACGCTAGACAGCAGAACGCCCTCGCCGAGGCAACGCGGCCACGGGAGGGCGTTGAACGTTGCGCGGCCGTCCGGCCGCGCCCAGATGCCTAGAGCGCGGCGGCCTTGAGGGCCGGAATGAGGGCGCCACCGATCTCGGTGGGCACCGTGGCGATGTTGTCTTCGTCGGACTGGAACACCGTCGCCCACAGCTGCTTGCCGTCCTTGGCGTCGAACAGCTTGAGGTCGAAGCGGAACGCGTGGCTGCCGGCGGTGACGCCGCCCATCAGCACGTAGCGGACCTTCATTGCGGCGCCGGCTTCTTGCGGCGTCATGGTCTTGGTGGCCACCGCCTCCATCAGCGCGTCGTCGGCGATGCGGAGGGCGGCGTCCTTGCGGAGCACGCCGGAAATCGGCGTCCACTGGGTACCGGCCCAGTGAGCGCCTTCTTCGTTGACGCCTGTAAGGATGACGCCAACGGAACGGTCGTTTGCGACCTGGGCTCCCGCCGTCGAAGCGACGAGGGAGAGGAAGAGCGACGCCAGCAATACGCCGGCGAGCCGCCCGAGCTTGATCATGGGATTGCGCATGGGCGCGGATGTTCCTGAGAGCCACCGTCCAAGTCAAGGGCCCGAGTCGGCCTGAGCCGGCACCTGCATCGCTGCCGGCGGCTGCTTGCTGCCCGGCAGTGCTTGCCGCATGGCGGAGTCTGCCTGACGCGAGCCCTCAGTAATTCGCTGTATTGACACGAATTTTCGTCCGCCCCGGGCGGCCCCGACCTTGCACCCGATCCCCGCACTACCGCTCGGACCTGCCCAAAGGGGGTGCAGGTCCAGCGACGGCTAAGCCCAGAAGCCGAACTCGCGACGGGACTGCACGCGGCCGCCTAACCGAACGCAGCCCCGCTTGACGCTCTGTTCCCGTGATGCCCGCGGAGCTGCCTGCTTCGCGTCGCCCGCAGGGGAGCAGCCATGCCTGGCGTCGGCGTTCTCATTCGCGTTTCGGGGGTCAACCAATGACGGGCTTGCAATTCACTCACGGCGATACGGCCAGCATCGCGAACGGCATCAGCGGCGGCGGCTACCAGCTCAACGGCCTGAGCACCAGCAGCGGCGGCAACTATCTGTCGATCGCGCGCGATCCACTTCTGTTCGGACAAGACCAGCTGTCGATCGGCGTGGCGTTCAAGGCGGCGACGGCCGGCAAGGGCGGCACCCTTTTCAAGATTCATACGGCGCTGCAGATCGAAATCGGCAACGACGGCCAGGTCACGTTCAACCTGATGGCCAACAGCGCCGGCGAGAAGGGCGTGATCAAGTCGAGCGGACTGACGGCGGCCGATGGCGCCTGGCATCACCTGGCGCTGTCCTACGACGCCGTCGCGGGCGCGATGATCGGCTACGTCGATGGCGTCGCCATCGGTCAGGTCGCAGTTAGCGCGGCGACCAAGGTGGCCGAATCGTGGGACCCCACATTCGGCGATCAGTGGGGCAAGGGTTTCGCGGGCACCATCGACAACATCGAGATCCACGGCGCGCCGCTGACAGCGTCACAGGCGGTGGCGCAGTACCAGACGGTCCTGAAGCAGCTCGACGTGCCGCCGCCTCAATTGGTGAAGCTGACCTTCGACAATGGCGTCATCGCCGACTCCTCGGGCAACAACATCGCGGTGACCGCCGGCAAGGTCGCCAGCATCAGTGACGGCGCCTACTACCTGAACGGCAAGACCACCGCCGAGGGCGGCAACCACATCGCCCTCGCCCGCCACGCGTCGCTGTTCGAGAAGGACGAGTTCACACTCTCGATCGACTTCAAGTCCGCAGACGCCGGTGTCGGCGGCTCCTTGTTCCGCATGCACACCGCGATGCAGGTCGACGTCACCGCGGCCGGCGATGTCATGGTGCGCCTGGTCAAGAACGCGGCCGGCGAAAGCGGCCTCATCAAGGCCGTGGCGCGCGTCGCCGACGGCGAGTGGCACAACGTGACGGTCAGCTACGACGTGGCGGCCGGCAAGATGACCGGCTACGTCGACGGCGTCGCCTACGGATCCATCAACGTGTCGGCGCCAACGATGCCGGCGGCACTGTGGGATCCGATGGTTGGCAGCCCGTGGACTGGCGCCTTCCGCGGCTTCGTCGACAACATCACCATGACGGACGAGGCACTGCCGCCCACCATCAACCCGAAGCCCGTGGCCGGCGCCGATATGGCGGTGACGCGCGAGAACTCCCCGCTCACCCTGACGGTCGAGAAACTGCTCGCCAACGACCATGACCCGCAAGGGCAGGCGTTGAGCATCACCGACGTGGATTTGGTGTCTGGCCAAGGCACCGTGGCGATGGTCGATGGCAATGTCGTGTTCACGCCCGGCGCCGATTGGCACGGAATCGCGACGCTGGAGTACACGCTTCGCGACACGATGCGCGCCAAGGACACCGGCGTCGTGCGCATCGAGGTCACGCCGACAGAAGCGGACGCGCCTGTGATTGCCCAGGCTTCCGCGAGCGCGGTCGCCGGCGGCAAGACCATCATCGTCGGCAGCTCGTCCGAGTTGCTTGCGGCGCTGCGCGGAGTCAAAGGCGGCGAGACGATCTTGTTGCGCTCGGACGTCGACTACAAGGCGATCGTGACCGGCGTGCCCGCGCATGCTCAGCAGGTGACGGTCACCTCGCTCGACCCCAACGACCCAGCCACCATCGTCGGCCTCGACCTGCGCGGGGTCACGAACGTGACGTTCTCGAACCTGCGCTTTGCGTTCGAGGGGACGCCCGCCGACTGGCAGACCGACGTCCTCGTCAGCGGCGGCAGCGGCATCCGCTTCACGCACAATGTCTTCAAGGGCGTTGCCGAGGGCTACGTGGCGGTCGGCGATAACCGTGCCGAGAACCTGATGTCGGTGACGAACACCAAGAACTTCGTGTTCGAGCACAACGAGGTCAGCCATTTCTTCCAGGGCATCGGCGTCAGCCGCTCGGACGGAGTGACGATCCGCGACAACGACATCCACGACATGCAGGGCGACGGCATGCGCTTCGCCCAAATGAAGAACGTGCTCATCGAAAACAACCGCCTGCACGACTTCCTTGGCTCGGACTCTGCCGTGAATCACAACGACTACATCCAGTTCTGGACCTCCGGCACCACCGCCGCCAGCACGGACGTCGTCATCCGCGGCAACGTCTTCCTGAGCGGCGACTATCAGCCGCAGGCCATCTTCATCCGGGACGACCAGGGCGACGCGGGAATCACCGGCACGCGCTTTCAGCGCCTGACGATCGAGGACAACGTCATCTACAACAGCAACGTCCACGCCATTACGACGATCGGCGTCGACGGCCTCACCCTGCGCGGCAACACGATCCTCGAGCACCCGGCTGGCACGACGGTGCCCGCCATCAACGTAACCAAGGCGACGGGCGTCGTGGCGTACGACAACGTCGCGCCCCGCATCGATGTCGGCGCCACCAACCAGATCACGCGCCTGGACGGCAACGTGGTGACGCAGGACACCTACGCGATCAACCCGGGCTATGCGCCGGACCTGTTCGTCAATCCGACCCAAGGCACGGGCGCCTCCCTCGATGACCTGTTCGTGCGGCCGGACGGCGCTCTGGTGCGCGCGGACGGCAGCGTGGTTGGGTCGGACCTTCTGCACCCGGGCGCGACGCCGGACGAACTGACGGCGCTGTTCACCGCGACGGCCAGCCGCGGAGCCGATGGGCGCACAACTCTGTCCTTCGACGCCAGCCACACCGCCAACCAGAACGGTTACGTTCACGGCAACGACGCGACGTTCTTGTGGGACTTCGGCGACGGCAAGGGCGAGACCGGGCGCTTCGACAGCCACACCTATGCCAAGCCCGGCGACTATCAGGTGGTGCTTACGGTCCTTCACAATGACGGCAGCACGGACACCGCCCGGCTGCACGCAAGCATCAAGCCGGCGCTAGCCACCGCGCTGGACTTCGACGACGGCCTCGCCTTCCAGCACCACGACCTCGGCACTGTTTGGGGCTAGGCAGCCAAGGTTGGGTTGGCCGGGGCGCGTCAAAACGTCGCGCCCCGGCCATCACGCCCCGTCCCGAGCCGCATGACCCACGCTCCTATGAAATCAGCTTTGTTCCGGCATCGAGTGCCGGTAGGCTTTAGCGCGGGGGGCGTCCCGTGCCGATCGACTTGGCGCGCGGAGACACACGGATTTCCATGAATGAGACCACCCCACGCTTGAACCGCCCGGTAGCGGAGCGGCTGGCGAGTGCGCTCGCCCTGAACCTTGCCAAGGCATCGGCGTTCCTGGCCACGGTTTCGCTGGACGAGCCGCGCCACGGCAACGGGCGCGCGGCCGCTTGGTTCGTCGCCGCCCTCGGCGCCAACATCCTCACCGCCGGGGCCTATTTCGCCGTCAGCGCCCCCGTCGCCAAGTTCTTCGAGGTCTTCGGCTTCTTCCCCTCACCGTTCTGGCCGGGCGCAGGCATCGCGCTGTTCGCCGTGCTGGTCGGCGGCTGGACGGTAGCCCCTGGCATCTTCATTGGGTCTGCGGCGGCGAACGGCGTTCTGTTCGCTGCGCCCCTCGAACCGGTGCTCCTTACCTCGGTAACCAACACCCTTGGACCGATCGTCGGCGGCTTGCTGCTGCGCCGGTCGTTCCCGCCGCGGTACCCGGTATTCTTGCTGGGCGACGTTGGCCGCTTCATGCTGTACGGCGTGCTTGTGCATGCCAGCGTCACTGCGCTGGGCGGCACGCTTGCGCAAACGCTGTTCAGCGACACAACCGACACGCCGTTCCGTCTGTTCGCGGCGTGGTTGCTGTCCGATGCGGCGGGCACTTTGCTGGTCGGTGCACCCGCGATCCTGTGGTGGATCGACCGCCGCGTCATCGAGCGGCAGCACTGGCGCGAGGTCCTGATGGTCTCGGTGCTCACCCTCTCGGTGGGCGGGTCCCGGCTGCTGCTGCCCGAGGGCTACGAACTTCCGGTCGGCGTGCCGGTGTTGGTCGCGATGTGCTGCACCTGGCTGGTGGCCCGCTTCTACCCGCGCGACGCCACGACCCTGTTCGCGCTGGTCGTGATCCTCGTCCTAGCGGCCAACATCATCAAGCCCGCCGGCATCCTGCTGTTCACGCCCAGCAACGTGAGCTGGTTTCTCGGCATCGCCGCAGTCGTCGGCATGCTCAACGTTCTGCTTGTTGGCGCCATCATGGAAGAGCGCGCCGTGGCGACGCGGCGCATCTCCCAGGATCTGGTCACCGGCCTGCCGAACCGCGCCAGCTTCCTTGGCATCGCGGCGCGCGAGCTCGGCCGCGCCCAGACCTACAACCGGCCGCTGTCGCTGATCACCTTCGACATCGACGGCTTCCGCTCGGTTAACGCTCGTCACGGCAGCATGGTCGGCGACGCCGTGCTCAATGCCATTGCCGGACATGCGCGCGCCTGGCTGCGGCCCCTCGACGTTCTGGCGCGCATCGGCGACGACGAATTCGCCATCCTGATGGTGGAGACCGACCAGAAGTCCTCGGCAGCCCTCGCCGAGCAGCTGCGCGTCACGATCGCGACGACTCCCATTGAGATCAACGGCGCCGTCGTCGAGGTCACCGTCAGCATCGGCGTCACCGCCGGGCGCTCGGGCGACACCATTGAATCGGTGCTCGATCGCGCCAACGCCTCGCGCCACATCGCCCAACAGGCCGGCCGCAACCGAGTCGCCGCCGCTTAGCTCGCGCCACGGTAGGGCTTGGCGTTCGACGTCCACGGCCGCTCTTATCGACACAGCAAAGTCACAGCTAGCTTGCCTGGGTGCCAAGGGTTGCCAAGCTCTTGCCCCGCCCTCCGTGACGTACGCGGCACAAGGCGACCGCAGCAAAGTGGTCGAGATCAGGGTGCTCGCCGACGCGGCGCCGGCGGCACGCCCGCTATGGCCGAGCGCAGCCGCTGAGGAAGATCGCCACGGCAGCCTCGACCACCTCCTCGATCTCCGCCGGGGAGGGCGCGGGCGGCACGCCGAACAAAGCGCGCTTGTGGAGGTCCCCGGTGATCATCTCGAGAATGATGCGCGCCGCGATCGCCGGGTGCCGCACTTTGAGCTCGCGGCGGCGCTTGGCGCCGGCGAGGTAGTCGCCGAGCCGCGCTGCGGCAACACGAAAGAGCGCGACGCGGCCCGGCTCGAGGAAGGCGGTCGCATAGCGTAGCGCGAACGCGCGCAAGACGTCGGCCAGCGGACGGCCGGCGTCGATGGCGGCATCGAGCGGCGCCAGCATGCGGTCGCAGACGCCGGCGATGATTGCCGCGAACAGCCCTTCCTTGTTGCCGAACTGGGCGTAGACGGTGGCGCGCGAGCCCCCGGCGCTGGCGATTACGTCATCGAGCGTCGCACCGGCGAAGCCGTGCTCAAGGAACGCAGCGGTGGCGGCAGCCAGGATCGCCTCGCGGCGCGCCTCCAGGCGGCTCACCCGCACGCCCAGCGCTGCCTGCTTGCTCACGCGGGAAGTGTACTGTACGGTACAGTACCTTTCAACAAGAATCTGGAGTTGCACGCTCATGGCCGAGCCAAGCAATTCGGAACACCTCGCCGATACCGAGGCGCTGCTGCAGACCGAGTCGGAATTCCACCTGAGCTATGACGCCTCGGTGCCCTGTGTCGCGATGACCTGGCGCGGCTATCACACGACGCCGTCGTTCCGCGAGAAGAACGAGCAGGTGCTTGGCCTGATCCAGGAGCGCAAGGCGTCGCGCATCCTGTGCGACATCCGCCGCTTCCTGCTCATCAGCGCCGCCGACCAGGTGTGGCTGAGCGGTGACTGGCTGCCGCGGGCAATGGCAGCGGGCTTGCGCCACTGCGCCATCGTCACGCCCGCGTACTTCTTTAACCAGGTGGCGGTGCGCAGCGTCGCCGATCAGATCGATGCGCACGTGCTGCGCGTCGATCATTTCGAGTCGGTGGAACAGGCGCGGCTGTGGTTGCAGCGAATTCCGGCAGCAGGAAACACACCGCACCGTCTCGGCAACGTCACCGTTTAGTCACGGCTGGTACGCGCCCCCTCCACCTTCCGGTGCCGGGGAGGGCCGGGAACGCGCGCCTTTCGGGGCTTTCGCGGCAGAACCTCACAGGCGCGCCGCATGCCACGACCATGACACCGCTCCGCTCAGGCTCGTGTCCTCACATTCCGTCGTCAGTCGCGGGCAGTCCGGTCCGCGCCGTTGCCACACCTGCACCGAGCAAGGAAGCAGGCCATGAAGACAGAGCGAGGCAAGGTCACCGCGTTGGATGCCACCAAGCGGGCGGTTCGCATGAACCGCAACTGGTACAACGCGTCCGAGCAGGAGCTGAAACGCCTGCGTCTGCACGATGAGATCGAGGTCACTTACGTCACCAAAGAAGGCCGCCGCAAGGTGGTCGAGTTGCTGATCCTTCCCGACGGCGATTGAGCCGGCGCGATTAGGCCGGCTTGTTGCGATCCAAGTCCTTCAAGAACTGGGTCAACAGATCCCGCACCGACTGCCCCTGCTGGGCGGCGCCGAAGATCTCCTCGGCGTCGAGCAGGGCAAGGTCGACGAGCTCGCGCGCGTCCTCGCGGTTGAGGGCGTTGCGGTAGACGAGCCGCTGGATGAGGTGGATCATCAGGAGCAGCGCCGTGAAGCCGGCTGCGTCGAACTTCTCTGCCATTCTTGGTGCGCCCTCTTGGCGATCCCTGGGGCCGTCCTTAGGGTGAGGTTCGCACCCAGCATCGCCGTTTGCTACTTTCCCGGCATGACACGAACCATTCGCGCCGAACCGCTGACTGCGGCAGCCTTCGCACCGTTCGGCGACGTCATCGAGGGCCCTGCCGCACCCGGTCGCGCCGACGACCTCGCCGCGGTGCTGGTGGGCAGCGACGGGCGGCCAGGCGTCCACGTGCTGCGGGCCGAGAAGAGCGCGGCCCTGCCCCTCACCGTCGAGCGCATGGAGCGCCACCCACTCGGCAGCCAGGCGTTCGTGCCGATGGGCGGCGGTGGCTTCTTCGTCGTGGTGGCACCGGCCGGCGAGTTCGATCCCAATGCCCTCCGCGCCTTCGTCGCCAACGGACGCCAGGGCATCAACTACAAGCCCGGCACCTGGCATCACGGCTTCCTGGCGGTGGAGGCGGGCGACGACTTCCTGATGATCGAGCGCTTCGGTCCGGGCGAGAACTGCGACTTCCACCACCTCGAGAAGCCGCTGCGGGTCACGGGCTAATCCAAGCTAGGCCTTCGCGGTATCCCATTCGGGCGCTGGCGGCCGCAGCCGATCTGCCGTCCTCTGCCGCCATGATTAGAATTGCAGCAATCGCCCTCATCGCGCTGGGCGTCCTCGGACTGGTCTACGGCGGCTTCACCTACACCCGCGATCGCGACGCGGCCAGGCTTGGCCCCATCGAGATCCAGGTCACGGACAAGGAATTCGTGCCGGTACCCTTGTGGGCCGGTGTGGTCGCCATCGCCGCCGGCGCGGGCCTGCTCCTGTTCGGCATTCCCGGCCGCAAGGTCTAACGACCGCCGCTAGGAGGCGTTGCGCAGCAGCTCGGGTGACTCCGGGTGCTGCAACGACCAGGCGCGGGCGAAGGCGCCGCTTGAGGCTATGAGCACGGACGGTGGTCCCTGCTCGATGATCTTGCCGTCCTCCATCACGATGACGCGGTCCATGGCGCGCAGCGTCGAAAGACGATGCGCGATGGCGATGACCGTGCGTCCCGCCATCAGGCGCCACAGCGCATCCTGTAGCGCGAGCTCGGTCTCGGTGTCGAGGGACGAGGTCGCCTCGTCGAGCACGAGGATCGGCGCGTCCTTGAGGAACGCGCGCGCCACGGCGATGCGCTGCTTCTCGCCACCCGACAGCTTGACACCCTTCTCGCCGACCACGGCGTCGTAGGAGCCCGGCCGCGCCAGGATGAACTCGTGGCAGCCGGCGGCATGCGCCGCCGCTTCCACCGCGGCATCGTCGGCGCCGGGGCGGCCATAGCGGATGTTCTCGCGGATTGAGCGATGGAACAGCTCGGTGGCCTGCGGCACCTCGCCGATCGACTCGGCGATGCTGGCCTGGGTGAGCGAGCCGATGTCCTGGCCGTCGATGGTGACGCGGCCGGCGGAAATCAGATGCCGGCGCGTCAGCAGCTTCACCAGCGTGCTCTTGCCGGCGCCGGAACGGCCGACCAGCCCGATACGCTCGCCGGCACGAATGTCGAGATTGAGCGCATCGAACACGCGGCGGCCGTCGGGGTAAAGGAACGACACCGTGTCGAAGCGGATGGCGCCGCCGCGCACCGCCAGCGGCTGCGCGCCGGGGGCATCGGGAATGTCATGGTCGCGAGCCAGCGCGTCGAGCGACTCCTTGAGGTCGCCGACGTGCTCGAACATGTTGAGGGCCTCGTCGCCGAGCTGGGCGATCTGCAGGCCGAGCTGCACGCCGACCGTGAGGATCGTGGCGATGGCGCCAGCGGTGAGCGTGCCGGCGACGACCGACTGCAGCGCCACCCAGGAGATCGCCGAGAGGAAGCCGACCGACAGGAACAGCTGCACGACGCGCATCGCCGTCATGGAAATGCGCACGTCGCGGGCGCGGCGGTACTCCTCGAGACTGGCGGGCTCGAGGCCTTCCTGCTCGCGCCGCCAGGCGCCGAAGCTGCGCACCACGTCGGCGTTGGAGATGGTGTCGGCGATGCGGCCCGTCACGCGTGAGCGGGCGCGCGCCGTGCGGCCGACGAGATCGACGACGCGGCGCGCCATCGGCACGGTCACGATGACGAACAGGGCGACGAACGCAATGAAGGCGAGCGCGTAGTTCAGCGACACGGTGCCGAGCGTGAAGGCGCCGACCGCGGCGAACGTGCCGATGCGGAAGAACGGCAGCGCCGACTCGAACAGTCCCGGCATCGACTGGCCGCCGCGGCGAATGCGCTGGTTGATAGCGCCGGCGAAGTTGTCGTTGAAGAAGCGTGTCGACTGGCCGAGCGTGTGCGCGAACAGGACGCGATCGACGATGACGCGCATCTTCGGCATCGTGAACGCGTTGGCGAACGTGTACATGCGCGTCAGCAGCGGACCGCCGAGCCAAGCGCTGACCAGCAGCGAGAAGTAGAACGGAATCTCGTCGAAGCGGCCGTGGTTGACCACGTCGATGAGCGTGCCGACAGCGAGCGGCGCCAGCGCCTGCAAGCCGTGACCGAAGATGGTCAGCGACAGCATCGCCGCCGCGCGCCCCGGCAGCTGGCGGACGACCCACCACGTGAAGGCGAACGGCGTGCGCGGGAAGACGGGTTCACCCGGGCGGGACAGCGGCGGACTCATGGGACGCGGGACCTGCGCAAGGGAGACGACGACAAAAGCCCTTGGCGCCCGTGGAGAATGGCTCCGCCGGTTCGCGTTGGGCTGGTTGGATGTAGAACGGCGCGACGCGCGGCCAAGACGCCGACCGTCACGGAGCGATCATATTCCGGGCGCGACGAACTCGCATCGCCGGTCCAGCCGGCGCCGCTGGCAACGGCCGGAAACGGGTGTTATCTGGAAATCGTCTCACGGCGATGCACTACAATGCGTATCTAGTTGCCGGCTGCACGAGGCGAGCGCTCGCCTCTCTTCTCGGCCCGTGTAGATACGAAATGTATCGCAGTTCCGGCCGGATGTCAAGGGCGCACAGGCCCGGTGGGGCCGCGCGGCAGAGCTCGGTCATCAGGGCGGGGGACGGAAGTCCCTTTGAAAGCGGCGAAACCCGTTGACACTCGGGGCTTGGGCGGCAATTCTCCGGCCGCTCAATTCACGGCTGACAGTTTCAACCCCAACAACAGGGGCGGGTCTCCAATGTTCGCGGTCGTTCGCACCGGCGGCAAGCAATACAAAGTTTCGCCCAACGACGTGATCGTCGTTGAGCGCCTCGCTGGCGATGCCGGTTCGACCATCTCGCTCGACGACGTGCTGATGGTTTCGGACGGCGCCAAGACGACCGTTGGTACGCCGACGGTGTCGGGCGCCAAGGTCGCGGCGGAAGTTGTCGATCAGGCGCGCGGCGAGAAGATCGTCGTGCTCAAGTTCCGGCAGCGCACGAGGAGCTTTCGCCGCACCAAGGGCCATCGCCAGGAGATCACCGTCCTGCGCGTGACCGAGATCAGCGCGCCGGGCATGACCACCGCCCGCGCCGAGGCGAAGGCCGCGCGCCCCAAGAAGGAAGCTGCCGAGGGCGAGACGGCGGAAGCCGCCCCGCGCAAGGCGAAGTCCAAGCGCTCGGCCGGCAAGGCCCAGGGCGCCAAGAAGGCCGCGGCGGCCAAGAAGTCGCCCGCCGCCAAGAAGGCGAAGGCTGCCGCGCCGAAGAAGAAGGCCGCGGCCAAGGGCAAGTCCCAAGGCAAGTCCAAGGCCAAGAGCAAGGCCAAGAAGGAAGCTTAGTCATGGCACATAAGAAAGCCGGCGGCTCCACGCGCAACGGGCGCGACTCAGCGGGCAAGCACCTGGGCGTGAAGAAGTTCGGCGGCGAGCACGTCATCTCGGGCAACATCCTGGTGCGCCAGCGCGGCACCGAGTACCACCCGGGCCCGAACGTCGGCATCGGCCGCGACCACACCCTGTTCGCCACGGCGGACGGCCAGGTGAAGTTCAAAGTCACCACCGGCGGCCGCCGCTCCATCTCGGTCGAGGAGAAGTCCCAGTAGCGCGCTAGCGCACAGCGACACCAAATACGAACGGGCCCGCCGCTGAGGCGGGCCCGTTGTCATTTCTGAGGTCGCACGAG
>CAMDCA010000048.1 GCA_945889645.1 Rhizobium sp. Q54 | reverse complement strand
TGTTGAAAAAGTCAGCGGCGGAATGTTTGCGCGCAACAATAGAATCAGGACGGCCCCAGTCTTGAATCGATCTTGCGTGAATGGTGCATCTCGCGAATCAAAGTTGCGCACGACCATGGTCCAAAAACCTATTTCAACAGCCTGCTAGTGGTCGTCTTTAGGCTTGGGCTGCCTGGCGCGGCTTGCGCGCCGATCGTCGGCCCAGCCGTCGATTTGTTGCTGCGGCGGGCGCGTCAACGACAGCGCGCCCGGTTTTACGTCGCGCGTGATGACGCTGCCGGCGCCGATGACGGCGCCTGCCCCGACCTTCACCGGCGCGACCAGCGCTGTGTTGGAGCCGATGAAGGCGCCGGCGCCGATCTCGGTCTGCGACTTCTGATAGCCGTCGTAATTGCAGGTGACGGTGCCGGCGCCGATGTTGGCACGCTCGCCCACCACGGTGTCGCCGATATAGGTGAGGTGATTGGCCTTGGCGCCCTCGCCCAGCACCGCATTCTTGGCTTCGACAAAGTTGCCGATGCGCGCGCCGGCATCCAGGCGCGTGCCGGGACGCAAGCGGGCGAACGGCCCGACGCTGGCGCCGGGGCCGATCGAGGCACCCTCGATGTGCGAGAACGCGCGGATGAACGCGCCGTCCGCCACCGTGACGCCGGGGCCGAACACGACGCTGGGCTCGACGGTGACGTCGCGGCCTAGCCGCGTGTCGTACGAGAAGTAGACCGTGCGCGGATCGAGCAGCGTGGCACCGCCGGTCATGGCGGCGTGGCGCAGGCGGTCCTGCACGGTCGCCTCGGCATCGGCGAGTTCGGCGCGCGTGTTGACGCCGAGCATCTCGGTGACGTCGCCGCGCACCACGGCGCTGGGCTGGCCGCGCTTGTGCGCAATCTCGACCACGTCGGTGAGGTAGACCTCGCCTTGGGCGTTGTCGGTGCCGACTTCAGACAAGAGGTCGAACAGCAGCGCACTATCGCCGGCCATCATGCCGGAGTTGCACAGGGTGATCTTCTTCTCGGACTCGTTGGCGTCGCGCGTGTTGACGATGCGGGTCAGGTGACCGTGCTTATCGAGCACCAGACGTCCGTACTCGTTGGGCAGCGGCGCCTCGAACCCGAGCACCACGACGGCCGGCTGTCGGATGTGTTCGCGCGCTCCGAGCGCGAGCAGATTGGCGGAGAGTGCGGCGATCATCGCCTGCATCGTCTCGGCGCGCAGGAACGGCGAGTCGCCATACAGCACCAGTACATCGCCGTCGAAGCCGGCGAGGGCCTCGCGTGCGCGCAGGACAGCGTCACCGGTGCCGCGCGCCTCGGTCTGGACGATCGGCATGGCGCCGGGGGCAGCGTGGGCCACCGCCTCGCCGTCCGGCGCCACCACGACGTAGGTGCGCTGGGGCGCCAGCACCGACAGGTTGTCGATCAGGTGCCCAAGAATCGTACGTCCGGCCAGGCGATGCAGGACCTTCGGCAGGTCCGAGCGCATGCGCGTGCTGCGCCCGGCTGCCAGAACGACGGCCGCGAGCGGCCGCGGTCCTGCTGGACGCGGCCGAGATGCTGATTTTCGATTGGTCATTGCGGCGAGGCTTGTCTATACCACGGTCGCTGGCGGCGATAAGTGGTGCATAGTGAAAGTGCCACACGGCCCCAGCCACGCCAAGTCAGGTAAAGGCACGAGAAATGCCGGTTCAGTTCCCTGGTGAAGCCGTAATTTTCGACCTCGACGGCACCCTGGTCGATACCGCCGGTGACCTTGCCGGCGCCCTCAATCGCGCGCTCAAGACCCTGGGTCGCGCCGCGGTGCCCATTGAAGCTGTGAAGAGCTTGATCGGCGGCGGGTTTCCCAACCTGATCGCCAAGGGCCTTGAGGCGACCGGCGGCGCGCTGCCCCCAGAAAAGTTCGACGAGTTCTGCAAGGTCGCGCGCGACGACTACGAAGCCCACGTCGCCGACACCAGCAAGCTCTACCCGGGCGTCGCCGAAGCCCTGCGCGGCTTGGGCCAGCGCGGCTGCAAGATGGGCGTCTGCACCAACAAGCCGGCCGGGCCGAGCCGCAAACTCCTGATCGCCCTCGGTATCGACAAGTACCTGCCCGTTCTGGTCGGCGGCGACAGCCTGCCGGTCAAGAAGCCGCACCCCAAGATGGCGCAGGAAGTGCTGAAGAAGCTCGGCGTCGAGGCCGATCACGCCGTGTTGGTCGGCGACAGCGAGACCGATTTGAAGCTTGCCCGCGCCGCCAAGATGACGGTGATCCTGATCGAGGGCGGCTACTCCGACAAACCGGTCAAGACGTTGGGCGCCGACCTGGTCCTGCGCTCCATGGCGCAGCTGCCCGGAAGCTTGATCGTCCATTAGTTGCAGGCGAGATACGGGGCGCGGCCGTTTGACTTTGACGCGACCGCACCCGGGTCTTAATACTCTTAATACTCTCACCTTGCCGCGGTACGGGGTTGTAGCTCAGCGGTAGAGCGCTCGTTTCACATGCGAGAAGTCCCTGGTTCGATCCCAGGCAGCCCCACCAGCGGTCCCTTCACACACTTAAGACTTAGGCCTACTTGCGGCGCGTGGCGCGGCGCGCCCCGGCAGCGCGGCGCGGCGTGAACTGGCCCGCGGCGGCGGTACGCGTGGTGGAAATGACCGCCGCCGCCGACAACCGAGCGCGGGACACGGTGGTTGCGCGCGTCGCGGGGCGCATGCCGAGTTCGAGCTCTTTTCCGAGCGTGGCGAGCGCCTCCTCGGGTATGCCAACGGCGCTACCCTTTGGCACTTCCGCAGTTCTGACGCGGCCGCCGAGATCGTCGCGCCGGCCTACTTCGACCCAAGCGCCCGACATGCTGCGCGCCGGAGACTTCATCCTCGTCAACATCGTCCGCCCGGACGCGACCGCGGGCGGGCTGCTGGCGGTCGAATCGGTGCGCGACAAGTCGGTCCGGGTCGCCGCGGTGGCGGGCCCCTTCCCGGCCGGCTAGTGCCCGCCTGCTTGCTAGTGCCGCCTATTGCTAATGAAAGTCGCGCGAAGCGAATCCGGATGCGGACGCGACCGATACCGGCGTGAACCCGGCGGCGAGCGGCGGTAGCGGATCCTTCAGCGCGCTGAGCCGCTCCGTCAGATCGACCATGCGGTTGGCGATGACGTGGATGACGATACCTTCCTTCTGCATGCGGCCGGTGGCGGCCACCACCCGGGCACCCAGCACCGCCTTGCGGTAGCGCTCGAAGATCTTGGGCCACACGATCAGGTTGGCGATGCCGGTCTCGTCCTCGAGGGTCATAAAGACGACGCCGCTGGCGGTGCCCGGGCGCTGGCGGCAAATGACGATGCCGGCGACCGTGACCCACGCATCGCTCTGCAGCTCGGCCAGGCGCGCCGACGCCACCATGCCGTCCAGACCGGAACGCAGCAGCGCCATCGGATGGCGCTTGAGCGACAGGCGCACCGAGCGGTAGTCGGCGATCACTTCCTCGCCCAGGCCGGCGACGGGCAATGCGACCGCAGGCTCGGCAAAGGCGGCGGCGGCCTGTGGCGCCACGGGCGGCGCGATGGCGCGCTCGGCAGCCGCGAACAACGGCAGCGGCGCCGCCCCGAGGGGGCGCACCGCCCACAACGCTTCGCGGCGCGACAGGCCCATCGAGCCGAACGCGTCCGCCTCGGCGAGATGTTCCAGCGCCCGCGGCGTGAGACCGGCGCGCCGCCACACCTCTTGCGGATTGCGGAAGCCGCCGGCCCGCGCCGCGACGACACGGGTGGCGTCGTCCTCGCGCATGCCCTCCACCTGGCGGAAGCCGAGGCGCAGAACGAGCGGGCTGGGTTCTTCGCCGCGCGCTGCAAGCGCGGACGCGCCCCGACCTGGTTCCAGGGTGCAGTCCCACTGGCTGGCGTTCACGTCCACCGGGCGCACTTCGCCGCCGTGGTCGGTGAAGTCGCGCACGATCTGCGCCGGTGCGTAGAACCCCATCGGCTGCGCGTTGAGCAACGCGCAAGCGAACACCGCCGGGTAGTGGTGCTTGATCCACGCCGAGACATAGACGAGCAGCGCAAAGCTGGCGGCGTGCGATTCCGGGAAGCCGTATTCGCCGAAGCCTTCGATCTGCTGAAAGCAGCGCGCGGCGAAATCCTCGGCGTAGTTGCGCTCCTTCATGCCGTTGATGAACTTGTCGCGGAAGCTGCCGATCGTGCCATTGCGCCGAAAGGTGGCCATGGCGCGGCGCAGGCCGTCCGCCTCGGCGGGGGTGAAGCCGGCGGCGACGATGGCGATGCGCATCGCCTGCTCCTGGAACAGTGGCACGCCCAGCGTCTTGCCGAGCACGCCGCGCAGCTCCTCGGACGGGTATTCGACCGGCTCGGTGCCTTCGCGCCGGCGCAGATACGGGTGCACCATGTCGCCCTGAATGGGCCCCGGCCGCACGATCGCCACCTCGATGACGAGGTCGTAGAACGTCTTCGGCTTCAGCCGTGGCAGCATGCTCATCTGCGCACGGCTCTCGACCTGGAACACGCCGACGGAATCGGCGCGGCTGAGCATGTCGTACACCGCCGGATCGCCGTTCGGCACGTCGGCGGTGCTGGTGAGGACGCGACCGTGATGTGCGCCGATCAGGGCAAAGGCTTTGCGGATGCAGGTCAGCATGCCGAGGGCCAGCACATCGACCTTGAGGATGCCGAGCGCGTCGAGGTCGTCCTTGTCCCATTCGATCACGGTGCGGTCGTCCATCGCCGCATTGGCGATCGGCACCATCTCGGACAACGGCCCACGCGTCAGGACGAAGCCGCCGACGTGCTGTGACAAGTGCCGCGGAAACCCGTGCAGAGCGCGGGTGAGTTCCAGCGTTTGGGCCAGGCGCGCATCCGAGACGTCGAGGCCGACCGCGCGGGCTTCCTTTTCGCCGATGCGGTCGCCGCCCCACACCATGCCGACCAGGGCACCGGCGACGTCCTGGGATAGGCCGAGGGCCTTGGCGACCTCGCGCAACGCGCTGCGCGTGCGGTAGCGGATGACGGTGGCGGTCAGGCCGGCGCGCTCGCGGCCATACTTCCGGTAGATGTACTGGATCACTTCCTCGCGCCGCTCATGCTCGAAGTCGACGTCGATGTCGGGCGGCTCGCACCGCTCGGTGGAGAGGAAGCGCTCGAATAGCAGGTCAACCAGCAGCGGATCGACTTCGGTGATGCGCAGACAAAAGCAGACGACTGAATTCGCCGCCGAGCCACGCCCCTGGCACAGGATGTCCTGGGAGCGTGCGAAGGTGACGATGTCGTGTACCGTCAGAAAATACGGCGCATAGCGGAGCTCGCCGATCAGCGCGAGCTCGTACTCCAGCATCTTCTGCACCTTGTCGGGAACGCCTGCCGGATACCGTACCAGGGCGCCTTGGTGTGCCAGCTTCTGCAGCATCGATTGCGACGTCTCTCCCGCCGGCACCGAGTCCTCCGGATACTCGTAACGCAGATCGCTGAGGTTGAAGGTGATGAGGTCGGCGATCTCGACGGTGCGTGCCACCGCCTCCTCGTAGCCCTCGAACAAGCGCCGCATCTCCGCCGCCGACTTCAGGTGACGCTCGGCGTTGGCCGCCAGGCGGAAGCCGGCGACATCGACGGTGCAGTGCTCGCGGATGCACCACAGCACGTCCTGCAGCGGGCGCCGCGCCGCCACGTGGGCGTGCACGTCGTTGGTGGCGACCAGCGCAACACCGCTGGCCCGTGCCATCTCGGCCAGCGTGGCAAGGCGTGGGGCGTCGTCGCCGCGATAGGCGCGCTGGCCCGCCAGGTAGAGGTGACGGCCGCCGCGCGCCTTGATGCCGCGCAGCACGGCATCGAAGCCGTCGAGCGAACCGGACTCGGGCGGCAGAACGATCAGCACCTGGTCGGCGGCCCCGTCGGTCTCCGGTCCGAACACGTCGTCGAGGGACAAGGTGCAACTGCCCTTGTCCGCCCGGCGCTGGCCGAGAGTGAGCAAGCGGCACAAGCGGCCATAGGCTTTGCGATCGCGCGGGAAGCACAACAGGCTGGGCCCATCGACCAGGTCGAGCCGCGCCCCCACCAGCAGCTTGATACCGGCCTGCTTGGCGGCCAGATAGGCGCGCACCACGCCCGCCAGGCTGTTGCGATCGGTGATGGCGGCCGCGGCATGGCCGAGCGCCGCGGCGCGAAGCACCAGTTCCTCCGGATGCGACGCGCCGCGCAGGAAGGTGAAATTCGACGCGACCTGCAACTCGACATAGGACGTCATGGAAACAGGCCGTGCACGAACCAACGCGGCATCGCCGCCGGAGGAAGACTTGTCGCCGAACCGCCATCAGCCGCCGGAGCGCCGCGGCTGAGCGGATAGAGGCCTTCGCGATAAACCCAGAAGCGGCGGCCCGCATCGTCCTCGACCCGGTAGTAGTCGCGCGTGGTCTGGGCCCACGGCGCGTCCAGCACCGCTCCTGGCAGGGATGCGCGCCACCATTCCGGCGCAACGCGCTCCGGCCCCTCGGCGCGCGCGACCCGGTGCATGACGCGGCGCCAGCGGAACATCACCGGCGGCCCGTCCGGCACCGGCGCCACTGCCTCGATCGGCAACGGAGACGGGAACAGGCGTAGCGGGCGCGCACCGCGTCCGGGCGGCGGCGGGAACTGCGCGCTGGGGGGCGCGCTGGGCGGCGACCTGGGCGGCGCGCTGGGTAGAGATGGGCGCGCGGCGGGAACGGCAACGCCGGCACGTTCTGGGACGTGACTTTCGCGCTCCTCCAGCCGCACCACGGCATCGGATCCAAGGCGATTGGTCAGGCGATCGACCAAGTCGTTCACGCCGGCGGAGGCCAGCGCGTGGGCCAAGCCGGGCCCCGGCATCTCGAGCTGGTCGGAGGGGAGCGATTCGATCGTCTCGGCGGTGAGCGTCAGCACCTCGATGCCTTCGCCAAGATCGAGGGTGCCGAGGTGTTCCGCGAACAGGCGCGCGAGATGCTTGGGCTCGCGCACCGGGCGGCTGGTGCCGATGCACACGTGGGCAACCTCGCCGTCAACGCGGAACAGCGTGAAGTCGAGGCGGCGCGCACCCACATGCTCGCGCGCGAGACGCGCGCACAGGTCCATGAGCAGGTGAGCAAGCGCCGCCTCGATGTCGGGCCGGGTGCCAATCGGCTCGGCCAAACCCAAGCGTTCGCGATGCGGAACGTCCTCCACCAGCGGCGACAGCGCTTCGCGGGTGTGGCCGAGCGCGCGGTCGAGGCGGTCGATGACGGCGGCGCCGAAGCGCGCCACCAGCGGCGCACGCGGCATCTCCAGCAGGTCGCCGATGCGACGTAGGCCGAGGGTCGCCAACCCTTCGATGGTGGCCGGTGGCAGACGCAAGCTGGCGATGGGCAGCGGTGCCAGGGCTGCTTTGGCGCCGCCCTCCGGCACGACGACGCAGTGTGCCCCGGCGGCAAAGCGCGCCAGCGCCCACGCTGTACCAGCCGTGTCGGCGACGGCGGCACGGGCGGCAAATCCCTGGCGCTGCACGCGCGCCAGCAACTCTTGCAGCAGCGCCGCCTCGCCACCGAACAGGTGTGCGCAGCCCGTGGCATCGAGCCACAGGCCGGCGCCATCGGGTCCGCTGCCGGCGGATTCAGGCGCGGTCCAGGGCGTGAAGCAGCTGCACCAAGCCGCAAGCTTGGTGAGGTGTTCGGCGTCGCCAAGCGGATCGGCGGCGGCGACCTCAAGTCCCGGCGCCAGCGCGCGCGCATCGGCGAGCGGCATGCCGGGCAGGATGCCGGCTTCGGCGGCGTGCAGGTTGACCGCGGCGATGCGTAGGCCGCCGGCGCACGCCGCCGTGGTGACGAACGGCTTAACCCGCCGCTTGCGCCAGCCTGTGCCGCGGCTCAACCGATCGGTCGCGTAGGCCGGCAACCACAGAGAAATCAGCCGTCGCATGGTTCCACTCCAATTCCCAGGACGCCGGGGCGCCACCGCGGCAGCGCGTCAGTTCAACCTGCCACCGCGGCGCCAAATCCCCTCGCGGGGACAAGGGGCGGCCGGTGCGGTGCGCCAGCCCGTCTCTCTCTCCTCCCCGAGAAGAGACGTGCCAGCGCGTGACCGCACCCGACACCGCGGATGCATGGGGAATGACGAGCAGCACGGTGACGCCCCGTGCTTCGGCAGCCAGTTGCAGCCGCCGGGTGGCAGAAACATCGACTCCCCTAGCGCCCGCCTCGATCTCGCCCACCACCGCGGTGAGACCGCCGGTGCGCAAGCCTTCTTCCATCGCCCACAGCACCTGTGCCGTGGCGTTGGCGCGCACCAGCAGCACGCGCTCCGGCGCCAGGCCGAAGCTGCGCAGGCCGGGCGCATACAGGGCTCCGGTCTCGTGCTCGGTGTCGGAGCGCAGGCACCACAGGATGTCGCCCGCGGCAGACTCCGCGTCTGCTTGCAGGCGTGCCGCCAGCGCGGCGGCAAAGCCGACTGCCGATCCGGCATCGCCGGCCGGTGCGGTTACTTCATGCAGGCATCCCAGCGGCAGCCCGCCCCACGGCAAGGCCGCATCCACCGCCGCCGTCCCAAAGGAAACCGTGCGGGTGGGAACGGGCGCCTCGATGGCACGCACCCGGGCACGGAGAGCCTCCAGGGACGGAGTGGCTTGCGAAGACAGAGGCACAGGCACGGCCAAGGGCAACCGGGGGGTCCGAGGATTGTTCCTGTTTTGTTCTAATTATCCTCGACCCCAGAGTCAAGCTGGCGGACCAGCCCCCTACTCCTCGCCCGCTGCCTCTTTCGGCCCGCCGAGCGCCTCGTCCACCGCCGCCACCACCTCGGACAGGCGGAATGGCTTGGGGAACACGCGCCGCGCCCCGAGCTTGAGCGCGATCTCCAGGTAGTCGCCGCCACCGCCGCCACCGGAGACCGCGAACACCGGTGTCGCGGGTGACTCCTTGCGCAGCGCCATGATCGTCTCCACGCCCTCGCGCTCCGGCATGATGATGTCGGTGATGACGAGGTCGGCGCCCTCGTCGCGGAACCGCTTCAGGCCCGCCGCACCATCGGGCGCCTCGTGCACCGCATAGCCAGCCGCCTCCAGCGCCCGCCGCAGGATGTCGCGGATGCCGTTGTCGTCGTCGATGACCAGAACGCGCCGTACTCGCTCCGCCAACTCACGCGCTCCCCAAACGCACCGCAGCAGACAGGTTGACCCATTCGGGGCGCGATGGTCCACTTGCCATCCCGCCGCCGACGCTCCGCGTCCGTAACAGTTCCGTGCAGCAATGAGCAGTAAGTTGCCTCACACCGCCCTCGCGCAGGCGGTCCGCGCCATCGCCTTGCGGGCCGGCGACGAGATCATGCGGGTCTACCGCACGCCGTTCGAAGTGCGCAGCAAAGAGGACCGCTCGCCGGTCACCGCCGCCGACGAGGCAGCCGAACAGCTCATCACCGAGGAGCTGAGCCGCCTGTCGCCGCGCCTGCCGGTGGTGGCCGAGGAAAGCGTCGCCAAGGGCAACATCCCGCACGTCGGCGACAGCCCCTTCTGGCTGGTCGATCCGCTCGACGGCACCAAGGAGTTCGTCAGCCGCAACGGCGAGTTCACCGTCAACATCGGCCTGATCGAAAACGCCAAGCCGACGCTCGGCGTCGTCTTCGCGCCGGCGGTCGGCCGCATGTTTTGGAGCGCCGGTCCCGGCCAGGTATTCGCCGAACGCGACGGCAGCAGCGCCACGCCGATCGCCGCGCGCCGCGCCGCCGCCGATGGTTTCGTCGTCGTCGCCAGCCGCTCGCACCGCGACAGCGACACCGACGAATACCTCTCCACCGTGAAGGTGAAGAGCATCACCTCGGCCGGCAGCTCGCTGAAGTTCTGCCTGGTCGCGGCCGGCGAAGCAGATCTCTATCCGCGCTTCGGCACGACCAACGAATGGGACACCGCGGCGGGACACGCCGTCCTCTCCGCCGCCGGCGGCCGCGTCGTCACGCGCGACGGCGCCGACCTCGCCTACGCCAAGCCGACGTTCCGCAACCCCGGCTTCGTCGCCAAGGGCAAAGAGTAGCTAGACCGTCGCGAAGGTCAGGGGCCCGCCGCGCGGCGTGCCGCGCACTTCGTCGTCCTGCATCACCACGGCGCCGCGAATGACCGTGGCCTTGGGCCAGCCGGTCACCGTCATGCCGTCGAACGGCGTCCAACCGCAGCGGCTGGCGATCCAGGCGTTGGTGATGGTGCGCCGCGCCTTCAGATCGACAATGGTCAGGTCCGCATCGCGGCCAACGTCGAGCGCACCCTTGCCCTTGAGGCCCCAGATGCGCGCCGCTGTGGTGCTGGTCAGCTCGACAAAGCGCTCCAGCGTCAGCCGGCCCGCCGCGACGTGGTCGAGCATCAGCGGCACCAGCGTCTGCACACCGGGCATGCCGGATGGCGAGGCGGGATAGGGTTTGGCTTTTTCCTCGCGCGTGTGCGGTGCGTGGTCGGAGCCGATGACGTCCACGCCGCCGCCCGCGATACCGCGCCACAGCGCGGCGCGATGGCGCTCGTCGCGGATCGGCGGGTTCATCTGCGCCAAGGTGCCGAGGCGGTCGTAGCAATCCGGCGCCACCAGCGTCAGGTGCTGCGGCGTCACCTCGACCGTGGCGATGTCCTTGTTGCGTGCCAGCAGCTCGATCTCTTCCGCCGTGGTCGTATGCAGAACGTGGACCTTGCGATTGTGGGTGCGCGCCGCGTGCAGCAGCCGGGTCGTTGCGCGCAGCGCCGTCTCGACGTCGCGCCACACCGGATGGTCGTGCACGTCGCCGGACTTCTCGGCGATCGCCTTGCGCTCGCGCAGCCGCGCCTCGTCCTCGGAATGGAGCGACACGCGGCGCACGCCGTGCGCCAGGACCACGTTCAATGTCTCGTCGTCCGGAACCAGCAGACTGCCGGTGGACGACCCCATGAACACCTTCACGCCGCAGCATCCCGGCAAGCGCTCCAATGCGGCGAGGGTCGTCGCATTGTCGGGACTCGCACCGACGTAGAACGCGTGATCGCACCAGGCGCGGCCCTTGGCACGCGCCAGCTTGTCGGCCAGCGCCGCGGCCGTCGTGGTCGGCGGATCGGTGTTGGGCATCTCGAACACCGACGTGATGCCGCCCAGCACCGCCGCGCGCGTGCCGCTCTCCAGATTCTCTTTGTGCTCGTTGCCCGGCTCGCGGAAGTGCACCTGGGTGTCGATGGCGCCCGGCAGCACGGTGAGGCCGGCGGCCTGCACGACCTCGGCGGCATCGGCGCGGGCGAAGTCGCCCAGTGCCGCAATGCGGCCACCGCGTACGGCGACGTCGGCGTGCACAAGGCCCTTGGGCGTCATGCACTCGGCGCCGCGCACGATCAGGTCGTAGCGTTCCGCCGTCACGCTGCAATCCGTTGGTAGAAGTCCATGTACTGCCTGACCACCGCTGCCTCCGTGAACCGGTCCTGATACACCGCGAACCCGGCTCCGGCCAGGGCCGCCGCCAGATCGGCGGATTCGATCACACGTGCGATGGCGCGCGCCAGGGCATCGGCGTCATCGATCGGCACCATCAGCGCGTCGGTACCATCGCGCAACAGCCCTTTCGGGCCAGCTGCGGCGGCGGCAATCAACGGACGTTGCGCCGCCCAGGCCTCGATCATAACGGTGCCGAACGGCTCATAGCGCGACGGCATCACGCACGCGTCGCAGGCCGCCAGCAGAGCCTCGCGGTCGGTGCGCCAGCCAAGGAACCGTACCCGATCGGCGACCCCCAGTTGCACGGCCAGCGCGCGCAGTTCGGCGTCGAGCGGCCCATCGCCGGCGATCCACAGCCAGGCACGCGGCACCCTGGTCAGAGCCTGCAGCAGGACGTCGAAGCCCTTTTTCGCATGCAAGCGGCCGAGTGCCAGAAGAAGCGGAACGTCCTCGGGCGTCGTCAACGTCGCCCGCGCCACGGCCGGCGCCGGCTGCGCAGTCGCAAAGGTCGGCAGGTAGTGAACGCGTTCCGGCGGGAACCCGCCGTCGCGCAGGTGGCGGGCGATGTCCGGCGTCACGCCGACGACGTGGCGGCAGTCGCGGAAGGTGCGCGGCGCGTAGTAGCCACCGAGCCAGCCGACGTGGACGAACGGACCGGACGGCATGCGCTGCGTGGCACGGCTCATCCAACTCTGCACGATGGTTGGCCGGTCGTTGGCGAAGGCGCGCGCCAGTGCGCGGCGCGTGCCGAAGTCGAACCAGCTGCCGAAGCGCAGCTGCTGTACGGGGAGACCGGCGGTGAGGAGCGTGCGGCTGCGCGCCGGATCGATGCGGATCGCCGCGCGCTGGTCCAATCCGGCGCGCGCCAGCGCCGTCACGAGGTCGGCGAAGTAAGTTTCGGCGCCACCCACGGCGGCGCCGGCCATGACCTGATAGACGCGCAAGGAGGATTAGTGTGCGCCTCCGGCAACCTGGCTGACAGGCTCCGGATGACAACGCCGCCACAAGTCGTTGGCGGCTGCCTCGACAGTCTCGACCGCCAAGGAACCCATCAGGCTTTCCTTGCGCGCAGGATGGAACTGCGGCATTGCCGCGAGTTCGGCGTACCCGACCTTGGTGCGCACGGCGGCGCAGTGGGCGCCCCACGGGGCGTAGATCTCTTCGCGGCTCGGGCCGAACAGGCCGAGCGTTGGGGTGTAGGTGGCGGCCGCAATGTGCATCAGCCCGGAGTCGTTGCCGATGTAGAACGCGCACTCCTGCAACGCGGCGGCGGCGGTCAGAATGTCGAAGCGGCCGATGAGATCGAGGCGGCGCTCCTTCGGAATGCGGTCGAGCAACGGCCGTGCCGCAAGGCGCTCATTCTCGGCGCCGAACACCGCGATGCGTGCGCCGTCGAGAATGGCTCCAGGTCCGGTCAGCCGCAGCACCAATTCGGCGAAGCTGCTCGCCGACCATTGCTTGCCCGGCCAGTTGGCGGTGGGACCGACCGCGAGGATCGGCGGGCCGGAAGGAATCGCGCGCTTGGCCGCCGCGATCTGCTTTTGTCCGAGCCACAATCCGGGCGCCGCGACGTCCGGCAGCTCGAGGAATTGCGACAGCTGCACCACCTGGTGCACCGGCTCATCGGACGGACGGAAGACGTGACGTTCACCGGCCCACAGGAAATACGACAGCGCCGATCCACGCAGATCGACGACCAGGTCCCAGCGCGTGCGCACGGTCTGGCGCCACAGGGCGCGCCAGTGCTTGGCACGCGGCTGCTTCTCCATGACGATGATGCGATCGAGGTTGGGCACCTCGGTGAACAGAGGTGCGGGGGCCGGCCCGCATGCGACCGTCGTGCGCGTGTCGGGATGCTCGCGCAGGATATGGTTCAGCAGCCCTGTCGACAGGACCGCGTCGCCAATGCGGTTGGAGGTGACAAAGAGTAGTTTCATGCCCGCGTTCCACTCTGCACGCAGCACCTCCCCCTCTCAGCCGCGACTCGAACGAACCCGGCCCTCGCCCAGGGCCAGCACGCCGGATTCAGGGTTTCGGTTATACGACCAATGCCGCGACCTTCCAAGAGTCTCGGCACGGAAACGGCCGTTTTCCTCAGCCTTGCCAAGCATAGGGGGCGCGTCTACTTCATAGCCCAATGGTCGAACAACCCGCCGCGACTTTGCCGCAATTCGCCGTTCTGCCGCGCCGCGGCGTCCTCGGCGTCGGCGGGGCCGACGCGCGCGACCTGTTGCAGAACATCGTCTCCAACGACGTGCGTCGCCTGGCGCCCGATCTCGCGCTGTACGCGCTGCTGCTGACGCCGCAGGGAAAGTACCTGCACGATTTCTTCCTGGCGGAATACGTCGATCTCGCCGCCGGCACGACGCTGCTCCTCGACGTCGAGCGCCAACGCATGAGCGATCTCATCCGGCGGCTGACACTGTACAAGCTGCGCGCCGACGTCACGCTCGTCGATCTCTCCGACAAATACAGCGTTGCGGTCGCATTCGGCGAAGGCGCACTGGAGCGCATGACCCTGCCCAACGAACCCGCACGTGCGCGCGTGCTCGGTACCGGCGTCGCGTTCGTTGATCCGCGTGTTACGGCGCTCGGGGTGCGCGCGATGTTTCCGGCCGATGCCATGCAGGACGCGCTCGCCGCCGCCGGTCTCGCTGCGGGCACCGAGGGCGCCTATGACTCATTGCGCCTGCGTTTGGGAATTCCCGATTCTAGCCGCGACCTGCTCATCGACAAGACGTTTCCGCTTGAAGCCGGCTTGGACACGCTGCACGCCATCGACTACAGCAAGGGCTGCTACGTCGGACAGGAACTCACCGCACGCACGCACTACCGCGGCACGATCCGCAAGCGCCTGGTGCCGGTGTTGATCGACGGCCCGACGCCGGAGCCCGGCACGCCGGTGCTGCTCGGCGACATCGAGGCCGGCGAAATGCGTTCCGCCGTTGCGGGAGTCGGCCTCGCCCTGCTGCGTCTCGAACACCTGGGAACAGCCGAGCGCGGCGGTGGAGTTCTGAAGGCCGGCGCAGCCACGCTGCGCGCAGCCCTGCCGGCGTGGTTCGAGATGCCGCCGGCCGAAGCCGGACAGACCCGCACGTGAGCGCCGCCAAGGCGGTCGCGCGCTGCGCCTGGCCGGGCGAGGATCCGCTCTACGTCGCCTATCATGACACCGAGTGGGGCGTGCCGGAGCACGACGATCGCGCGCTCTATGAAAAGCTGGTGCTGGACGGATTCCAGGCCGGCCTTTCGTGGATCACCATTCTGCGCAAGCGCGAGAACTTCCGTGCCGCGTTCCGCGGCTTTGAGCCGGAGAAGATCGCCCTCTTCGGGGAAAAAGATGTCGCGCGGCTGATGGCCGACGCCGGAATCGTGCGCAACCGCGCCAAGATCGACGGCGCAGTGACAAGTGCGCGCGCCTATCTAGCCCTGCCGGAAAGCGGCGAGACCCTCGACGCACTGCTGTGGCAGTTCACCGCGGGCAAGACGCTGCGCAATCGTTGGAGCGGGTTGACGCAGATTCCCTCCGAGACGCCGGAGAGCCGCGCGATGAGCAAAGAGTTGCGCACGCGCGGCTTCAAGTTCTGCGGCCCCACCATCTGCTACGCATTCATGCAGGCGGTGGGCATGGTCAACGACCACGTGACGACTTGCTTCCGCTACCGACAGCTTTAGAGGAAGCAAGCGTCGCGTCGTCTAGCGGAGGCCCAGCGCCTTGATCGTCACGGCGTCAAGTTGGCCGGTCACCGGAATCTTCTGCGCGGTCTGGAACGAGCGTAGTGCGGCAACGGTCTTCGGCCCCATCAGGCCGTCGAGGGCGCCCGGCTGATAGCGGCGGTAGGTCAGCTCGCGCTGCGCCGCCTGCACCAATCCGTCCGAGCGCGGAGCAGCCTTGGGCGTCGCGGCGGCCGGACCTTTCGGCACCGCTGCCTGTGCCAGCAGCATCTCGCCGCCCGGCGCGAAGGTCGCAGTGGCGCCCGGAACCGCTGCCACGGCGGTCGACGCCGCCAGGACGCCGGCCGTGACTGCGGCAAGGAAATGGGACCGATCAAATTTGCTACGTGTCATACGTTGCCTCCCAATAGGCGTGCTGCATCCCGTGACCTCACGGGAGCCGTCACGCGACCCCACGCCCGCCGAACCCTGAGCCAAGGGCGCGATGCGGTGCGCAACTGAATTTCACCCGAGAATACGCCCCGGCCGTCCAGCGTTCCAGATTGCTGCGTCGGCGGTGGCGGCCCGTCACAACGACAAGTCACAACGACAGGCCTGGCCCGAGACGCCGCAGGTCGTCGCGGCGGGCCGGCCAGTCGGGCATGACCTTGGCAAGCTTGGCCCAGAACCGCCGCGAATGATTCTTGTGGGTGACGTGGCACAGCTCGTGCGCCAGCACGTAGTCCACCAGTGCCGGCGGCGCCATGACGACGCGCCAGCTGACGCGGATGACGTCCGCCGCATCGCAGCTGCCCCAGCGCGCCTTGGGATTGGTGACCAGAAGGCGCGTGTAGGTCACTCCCAGGCGCTCGGCCCATTCGCCAGCGCGACGCTGGAACTCCTCGGCGGCAAAGGCGCGGTACCAGGACTGCACCGCGGCGTGGATGGCGCCCGAGTAGTCGTCGCTCGGCACGTGTTCCGGCACGCGAATCTCCAGGCCGTCTTCGACCCGGACGCAGCGCGCCCGCCGCACGGTCGCCGTCAGGACCCGCAGCCGCACTTCCTCGCCCAGCACCGGCACGCTGCCGCCGGCGATCATCGGCCGCGGCGGCGCCACGTCCTTCAATTCGGCCAGGCGGCGCGTGATCCAGCGGCTGAACTTCTGCGCCACCTCTTCGATGGACTTGAAGCTCGCCTTCATTGGGGCGCGCACCACCAGGCCCTCGCGGCCCTCGATGGCGAACGCAATGGTGCGGCGCCGCTTGGGGCTGCGGATCAGCTCGTAGGGTACGTCAGCAGCGCCGATGCGCAGCGTGCGGGGCAAAGCGGGGGGCACTAGCAACACAACATCCTGGGCTATCCTCAAAGATAGCCACAAGATGTCGGCGATTCCAGCGATCTAGGACCCTAGCTGGCGAGGGCGGCCTTGGCGGCCGCCAGGCGGGCCGTGGGCAGGCGGAACGGCGAGACTGAGACGTAGTCCACGCCGATGCGGTGAAAGAAGTCGATCGAGGCGGGGTCGCCGCCATGCTCGCCGCACACGCCGATCTCCAGATCCGGCCGCACCGCCCGGCCGCGGGCGACCGCCTCGCGCAGCAGTTCCCCGACGCCACCGGTGTCCAGGGTGACGAAGGGATCGCCCGGCACGATGCCGCGCTCGCGATAGCGCTCGAGGAACGCCGCCGCATCGTCGCGCGCTACGCCGAACGTGGTCTGGGTCAGGTTGTTGGTGCCAAAGCTCAAGAACGACGCGGTCCGCGCCAGCTTGCCGGCGCGCAACGCGGCGCGCGGCACCTCAATCATCGCGCCGACCTGGTAGCGCGGCTCGGCCCGGCGGGCGCCGGCGATGGCTGCCGCGACTCCGGCGATGTTGGCGGCGACGTGGGCGAACTCGGACGCC
>CAMDCA010000047.1 GCA_945889645.1 Rhizobium sp. Q54 | reverse complement strand
CGCTCAGGTCGCTCGGATAACGAAGGCCGCGACGCACGGCGGCAGCGCGGTGTTCAGGCTTCCACATCGGGCACCCCATGGCTTCGACTCGGGTGCCCGACAATGAATCACAACCGATTCCCCAGACTCAACATCTTCTTGGATCGGCTCCTAGGCAAAGCTGGTCAGCCCGAGTCCGTCGCGCACCCGCCGCAGGGTCTGTTGGGTGACTGCGTGCGCCACCCCCGACCCGGCGCGTAGCATCTCGACGACGTAGCCTCGATCGCGCACCAACTGAGTCCGCCGCGCGCGGATCGGTTCGAGCAACGCCTGCAGCAGGTCTTCCAGCCGGCGCTTGATCACGGCATCGCCGACGCCGCCGCACCGATAGGCGCCTTTCAGTTCCTCGACTTCGGCTTGGTCCGGATCCAGCGCGTCGAGGTAGGCGAACACCACGTTCCCATCCACCCGCCCAGGATCGGTGGCGCGCAGGTGACCGGGGTCGGTGAACATCGCGCGCACCGCCGCGCGGATTTCGTCCGGCGTCGCCGCCAGCGCAATGGCGTTCCCGGCTGACTTGCTCATCTTGCCCTGACCGTCGATGCCGGGAAGGCGCGGCGCGACCGACAACATTGCCTCCGCCTCCGCGAGGACGCTGTCTCCGGCCTGGCGATTGATTCGGCGCACGAGCTCATTGGTCTGTTCGATCATCGGCAGCTGGTCGGCGCCGACCGGAACCAGCGTCGCCGCAAACCCGATGATGTCCGCTGCCTGGGCCACCGGGTAGCAGAGGAAGCCGGCCGGCACGTCGCGTTCGAACCCGCGGGCGCGGATTTCCTCCTTCACCGTCGGGTTGCGCTCCAGCCGCGCGACGGAAACGTAGTTGAGGGACAGCAGCGTCATCTCCGCCAGCGCCGGAAGCGCGGACTGCACGCAAATGGTCGTAAGCGCCGGGTCGATCCCGACCGCCAGGTAGTCGAGCGCCATCTCAAGCACGTTGCGCGCTACCTTGGCCGGGTCGGACGCGTTGTCGGTCATCGCCTGCAAATCGGCGATCAGCACGAACTGCTCGTGGGTGTGCTACAATGCGATCCGGTTGCGCAGCGAGCCGGCGAAATGGCCCAGGTGCAGCGGACCCGTCGGGCGATCGCCGGTCAGGACAACAGGGAGGGAATGTTCGGCATGCATCGGCAGTCTCCTCAGGGAGCCGCCGTACCGAACGAGACTGAATGCGTGCAAGGCAGTGCCGACCGGAATACGGCGGCACTGGTGAAATCAGGACGAGATTGGTCCGGCCGCTCCTAGAAGGAGCGCCACCAGCACAGGGTGATGTGGACCATGGACGTCACGCCGCGCTTTTGCCACGGCGGGGGGGCGGCCGCAATCCCTACGCTAGCCACTCCTGCATCGCCGCGGTCACCGCAGCGGGATTCTCCAGCGGCGACAGATGCCCGGCGTCGGGGATCACCGCCAGGCGTGCGCCGGGAATGGCCTCCACCATCTCCTCGGCCCGGTCGCGCGGCGTGAGCTGATCGTCGGCGCCGACGATCACGGTGGTCGGAATGCCGATTGCGGGCAGGTCCGGGCGGCTGTCCGGGCGGGCGAGGATCGCAAGCTGTTGGCGGACGAAGCCATCGACACCGACCGCAGCTGCCATCTCGCCGATGATCCCGACCAGGCGGGCGTCGGTGGCGTGGCGCGGGGCCAGGAAACCGGGCACCAGGAGTGGCAGGACGGCGCCGATGCCGTCCCGGGCCGCCACCTCCATCAGGATGCGGCGGCGGCTAGAGGCGTCGGCTGTGTCCGGCCGGGCCGTGGTATCAATCAGGCACAGGCGGTCGATCCGCAGGGGCGCCCGGCGCAGGATCTCGAAGGCGACATAGCCGCCCATCGACAGCCCGGCGAGGGCAAAGCGCTCCGGCGCCTGCCCCAGGATCGCGTCGGCCAGGCCCCGCAGCGAGTCCGCGGCGGCGCTGTCGGCCACCTGAATCGACCGGCGCGGGCCGATGGCCTGGGACTGGGCCGCCCACAGTCGCGGGGTATTGAGCAGCCCCGGAATGAGGACTAGTGGCAAAAGCGGGTTCACGCCCTATATTGTGCCGAATTCGGGCTGCCGTGGCCCGCATATGCGAGCCGTACCCGTGGGTGCGCGCGAGCGTTGGCGCTACTCCGGTCGGATGACCGAGCGCGGAGCGCCCGCTGGCGCGTCCCCGCGCAGTCTTAGGTGCAATGAACTTTTCTGATTTGGGCTTGAGCCCCGAGGTCCTAAGGGCCGTCGAGGAAGCAGGCTACTCCCAGCCGACGCCGATCCAGGAGCGGGCGATTCCGATCGTCCTGCAGGGCCGCGACGTCTTGGGGTGTGCCCAGACCGGCACCGGCAAGACGGCGTCGTTCGCCCTGCCGATGCTGGACATCCTCTCCTCCGGCCGCGCCCGCGCGCGCATGCCGCGCGCATTGATCCTGGAGCCGACCCGCGAGCTCGCCGCCCAGGTTGCCGAAAGCTTCGCCGAATACGGCAAGTACTCCAAGTTCGAAACCGCCCTGCTGATCGGCGGCACGTCGATGGACGAGCAGAACCGGCAGCTCGAGGCCGGCGCCGACATCCTGATCGCCACGCCTGGCCGTCTGCTCGACCACACCGACCGCGGCCACGTCATGCTGCGCGGCGTGAAGATACTCGTCATCGACGAGACCGACCGCATGCTCGATATGGGATTCATCCCGGACGTGCAGCGCATCGTCAAGCTGCTGCCGCCACTGCGCCAAACCCTGTTCTTCTCGGCCACGCTGTCGCCAGAGATTCGCACCATTGGCGCCGAGTTCGTCTCGAACCCGAAAGAGATCACCGTCGCGCCGCCGTCCTCGACCGGCACGGCCGTGCGCCAGGCCGTCATCATGGTCGATGCCGAGGCCAAGCGCGAGGCGCTGCGCAAGCTGATGGAGACCGAGAAGATCGAGCAGGCCATCATCTTCCTCAACCGCAAGCGGGACGTCGACGTTCTGCTCAAGTCGATGAAGAAGTACGGCTACTCCGCAGCGGCGATCCACGGCGATCTTGCGCAGTCCGTGCGCACCGAGACGCTGGAGAAGTTCAAGGCCGGCGACGTCAAGTTCCTGATCGCCAGCGACGTTGCCGCACGCGGCCTCGATGTCGAGGCGCTGCCGTGGGTGATCAACTTCGACGTGCCGATCAACGCCGAGGACTATGTGCACCGCATCGGCCGCACCGCGCGCGCCGGTCGCAGCGGCACCGCGTTCACCCTGGCGACGCCGGATGACGCGCGCTATCTGGCGCAGATCGCGACGCTCATCGGCAAGGAAATCCCGGTCACTACGATCGAAGGCATCGCTGCACCTGCGCCGATCAGCGACGACGCGCCGCGAGGACGCCGTGGCGGTCGCGGCGGCAGCAGCCGTGGCGGCGAGCGCAGCGGTCGCGGTGGCGAGCGTTCGGGCCGTGGCGGACGCAGCGGCGGCGGTCGTGGCCGCGGCGGCGAGAGCCGGCCGGAAGTCCAGACCGCATCCGTCGCATCCGTCGCACCGGTCGAGCACGTTGCCGAGGCGCCTGCCGCGGTCGTGCACCCCGAGCCGATCCAACATCCCGATCCCGCGCCGGTGCAGAATCCGCGCCCGCCGCGCGAACACCGCGAGCGTGGCCGCGAATCGCATGGCCGCTCGGACCAGCCCCGCGGCGCCCAGCAGCGCCAGGATCGTCCGCGTCAGGATCGCCCGCGCCAACAGCAGCCGGCGCCGCAACAGCGGCCGGACCCCAAAGCGCCCGACGCCGTGCGCGCCGCCACCGTCATGGGCGGCCACGTCCCGGCATTCCTGCTGCGCGGCCCAAAGCGCTAGGTCCGAGCGGCGTTTCGCCTGCACCACACGCCGCATGACGTGGCGGCGTTTTCCGGCTCGACCGACTTCCGCGAAGCCCGCTTGGGCGAACATGGGGACGAAGCCCATGAAGCCATAGCTCGGGGCATATTCATCGACCGGGTAGCCCTCGACAACCTTGGCGCCATGTTTGCGCGCCGTTGCGATCGCAGCGCTGCGCAGGGCCGGTCCAATCCCCTGCCCGCGCTCACTGCGCGGCACGAAGAAGCACACAATCGACCACACACCCGGCTCGTCTGGCTCGCCAGGGCCGCCAAGCGCGCGGAACGTCTGGCGCGGAGCCACGGAACACCACGCCACGGGTTCCTCGCCGCGATAGCCGAGGATTCCGATCGGCGTACCCGCCTCGACGCGGCGGCGCAGTGCAGCTTTCAGTGCAACCTTCCGCGCGGCCCCCGTGGTGCGGGCCTCTGCCGGAGTCGCGCGCCACACCATGCACCAGCAATTTTTCGGACCGCCGCGCGCTTCGAAGAGCCGCTCAAGGTCGGGCCAGCGCGTCGTATCGACTTCGTGAAACGTCAGACGAGCGCGAGGCGGGCGCAAGCTGGCGCGCTACGTGCGCTCGGCGAGCCAGGCCATCTGGATGGCCTCAAGAATTTTCTCGTTGGATTTGTTGGGATCGTCGCCGAAGCCCGGCAACTCCCGCACCCAGCGGTGCAGATCGGTGAAGCGCAGGTTGACGACGTCGGTGTCCGGATGCGCGTCCTCAAGCTCGAGGGCAATCTCCTGCACGTCGGTCCAGCGCAGCGCCAACGCCTAGGCCCCTTCGAGCAGCATATTGCGCGTGGCGGAGGGCAGGTTGACGACCAACCCGTCGAGCTGTTGCGTGATGATGATCTGACATCCCAGCCGCGACGTGTGCGTCAGGCCGAACGCGAGGTCGAGCATGTCTTCCTCGTCCTCGGTGGCCTCTGGGAGGGCGGAATAAAACTTGGCGTCGACAATCACGTGGCAGGTCGAGCAGGCCAGAGAGCCCTCGCACGCGCCTTCGAGGTCGATGTTGTTGCGGTGCGCGATTTCGAGCACCGACAGTCCCAGCGGGGCGTCAAGTTCCTGGCGCCGGCCGTCGGGATGAATGAACGTCATCTTAGGCATACTGGATAGGCTCTCCTGCGGCCCGAACCCCCTCGGGCGGGCAGAACATGGCGGTTTGGCGCCGCCAAAGAAACTAGATTCTAGCGGCCGCGGCCGCCGCTTTGCTGGGTTTCCGGGGCTTCCAGGCGCTCGGCCAGGGTGTTGACCGCCACGCCGCGCAGGGCCGAGCGGATGCCGCGGTCCATGCGCCGGGCGGCGAAGGCTTCGGTCGCGGTGTTGAGGGCATCGACGGCGTCGAGGATGGTGGTGCGGTCGGTACCTTCGATCGCCGTGCGCAGGCGATCTCGGCCGTCGTCGATGTCGCGCCTCTCGGTGACGTCCAAGAGGTCGGCGTCGGCGCGCAGTGCGGACTCGATGGCCAGCAGCAGTCGCTCGCCGTCAACGCGCGCCTCGCGCAGCACGCGTTCTTCCATGTCGCCGCGGGCGTGATCGATGCTGGCCCTGAGCATGGCTGTCAATTCGGTCTCGGACAGGCCGTAGCTCGGCTTGACGGCAATCTCTTGGCGCGTGCCGGTCATCACCTCTTCGGCGCTAACCGTCAGCAGGCCGTCGGCGTCCACCGCGAACATGACGCGGATGCGCGCGGCGCCGGCCGTCATCGGCGGAATGCCGGTCAGGTCGAAGCGCGCAAGACTCCGGTTCTCCGATACCAACTCGCGCTCGCCCTGCACGACGTGGATCGCCATGGCGGTCTGGCCGTCCTGATAGGTCGTGAACTCCTGCGCGATGGCGACCGGAATGGTGGTGTTGCGCGGCACGATCTTCTCGACCAGGCCACCCATGGTTTCGAGGCCAAGCGACAACGGCGTCACGTCGAGCAGCAGCGCATCCGAACCGCGCGTCAGCGCCTCGGCTTGCAGGGCGGCGCCGAGGGCAACAACCTCATCGGGATCGATATCCGTGAGCGGTGGGCGGCCAAAGAATTCGCCGACACGCTTGCGCACCAGCGGAGTGCGCGTGGCGCCACCGACAAGGACAACACCGTCGAGCTGGCCGGGTTCAAGCTTGGCATCGTCGAGCACGCCGCGCGCGATCTGCAGCGTCTCCTCGACCTTGGGCGCGATGAGATGATTCAGCGTCGCCTGATCGAGGCTGTGCCAGGTCAGGCGGCCAGTGAGGTCCAAAGGCCACGAGCCTGTCTCCTGCTGGGTCAGGTGTTCACGCGCCGTGCGCGCAACCGCGAGGGCGCGCTTCACGTCGGCGGTCGCCAGGCGCTCGGCCCCGATCATCCGCGCGCGCTCTTCGAGGAAGCGCTCCGCAACGACACGGTCGAAATCGTCGCCACCGAGCATGACGTCGCCGCCGCTCGACAGCACTTGGAACACACCCATCTCCAGGCGCAGCACCGACACGTCGAAGGTGCCGCCGCCGAGGTCGTAGATGGCGTAGGTGCCTTGCGCGCCCTTGTCCAAGCCATAGGCGAGCGCGGCGGCCGTGGGTTCGCTGACCAGGCGCAGCACTTGCAAGCCGGCGAGCTTGGCCGCGTCCTTGGTGGCATTGCGGGCGGCGTCGTCGAAATGCGCCGGTACGGTGATGACCGCCTGGCGCACTTCGCGGCCCGTCGTGCGTTCGGCGCGGGCGCGCAACTCTTCCAAAATGTGGGCCGATACTTCGACCGGCGTCAGCGTGCGGCCGCCGACCTTCACCCGCACCATGCCGGTCGTGCTGGTGTCGAGTTCGTAGGGCAGCGTGTCGGCGACGCGCATGATGTCTTCGGCGCCGCGGCCCATCAGGCGCTTGATCGAGACGACGACGCGTTCCGGGTGATCCTTGATGGCGGCCCGCGCCAACTCGCCGACTTGAATCGTTCCCGCGGTGTACAGCACCACCGAAGGCACCAAGCCATGGCCCTGGGCGTCGCGCAGAACCAGGGGCTTCGCGTTCTCGGATACCGCCACCAAGCTATTGGTGGTGCCAAGATCGATGCCAACCGCGAGCGCCCGCTTGGCGTGCGGCAGCGGCGTCTTTCCCGGCTCGTGAATCTGCAGCAGCGTCATGCCGCCAGCCGGCCGCGCCGTTCGCGCGCATCGTCGAGGAACTTGTCGAGATACTTGAGGCGCAGTGTCAGGCGTCCGGCCGCAGTCAGGTCGTTGCGGGCGAACGCTGCCGCCAGTTCGGCCGTCACCTGATCCGCCTCGGCGCGCGCGGTGGCAGCCACCGCTTCAACGGCGGCACGCGTCATGGCGTCGGCCAGTTCCTCGCGCATCTCCAGGGCGTGGACGAGGACCTCCTCGTCATCGACGGTTTCCTCGCCGCTGCTGCGCATCGCCTTGCCGAGCAGGGCAAGCAAGTATTCGGCTCGCCGCACCGGCGAGCGCAGGGTCTGCAGCGCCTCGTTCACGTTGGCGGCGTGTTGCAGGGAGTACTCGCGCTCCTTCGGTAGACGCGCGGCAAAGCGGTCAGGGTGCATACGGCGCTGCAGTTCGAAGTAGCGCCGCTCCAGCGCCGCAACATCGACGGCGAACCCCGGCGTGAGACCGAAGCGGGCAAAGAAATCGCCGAGGACCGGCGGCTGCAACGCGCCGCACGAGGCGCAGAACAGGCCGTCTGCGTCGACCGTGCCGCCGCACGACCAGCAGGCAGGGGGCTTCATCGCCGTCATGGGAGTTTCGCGAGCCCTCCCTCAGCGGGAGGGTCGGAGGAAATCGGAGGGGTGGAGCGGTGCGCCTGGACTTCGCCTAGCAGGCTGTTGAAAAAGTCAGCGGCGGAATGTTTGCGCGCAACAATAGAATCAGGACGGCCCCAGTCTTGAATCGATCTTGCGTGAAAGGTGCATCTCGCGAATCAAAGTTGCGCACGACCATGGTCCAAAAACCTATTTCAACAGCCTGCTAGATGTGGCCTAAACGTGAAACGACTCGCCGCAACCGCAGCGGGCGCGCTCGTTCGGGTTCTTGAAGACGAACCCGGACTGCAGGTCGCTCTCGACGAAATCCATCTCGGTGCCGACGAGAAACATCGTCGCCTTGGGATCGACATAGACCGTCACGCCGTTGGCGTGCACCACTTCGTCCTGGGGCTGCACGTCGTCGGCGAACTCGAGGGTGTAGGACAGACCCGAGCAGCCGGCAGTACGCACGCCGATGCGCACACCTTGGCTGGGCTTGCCGCGGCCGGCGATCATCGCGGCAACGCGGCTTGCGGCGGACTCGGTGATGGTGATGACGGGCGTCGCCATGGTCGTGTCGATCCTTCTCGCTATCCGAAACGTTACTCTGCCGCGACCTTGACCGCCGCAGCGGACTCCGTGCGGGGCATGGTACCTGCCTTCTTGCGGTAATCGGCGATGGCCGCCTTGATGGCGTCCTCGGCGAGCACAGAGCAGTGAATCTTCACCGGCGGCAGCGCCAGATGCTGTGCGATCTGCGTGTTCTTTATCGACTCGGCCTCGTCCAGGGTCTTGCCCTTCACCCATTCGGTGACGAGGCTGGACGATGCAATCGCCGAGCCACAGCCGAAGGTCTTGAACTTGGCGTCCTCGATGATGCCGTCGGGGCTGACCTTGATCTGCAGCTTCATGACGTCGCCGCAGGCCGGCGCGCCGACCAGGCCGGTACCGACGTCGGTGGCGTGCTTGTCCATCGACCCGATGTTGCGCGGGTTCTCGTAGTGGTCGATCAGCTTCTCGCCGTATGCCATGGTTTTCTCTCGCTCCCCTACCCTTGAAGTGTGGCCTTCGCAGGCGCTTTCACGCGCCGCGCCGGCCCCACGAATTCTAGTGTTCGGACCACTGGATCGACTTCAGGTCGATCCCTTCCTGGACCATTTCCCACAGCGGGCTCATCTCGCGCAGTTTCTTGACGTGCTTGACGATGGTTTCGACCGCGTAGTCGATCTCGGCTTCGGTGGTCATGCGGCCGATGCCGAAGCGGATGGAAGTGTGCGCCATCTCCTCTTCGACACCCAGCGCGCGCAGCACATAGGACGGCTCCAGCGACGCCGACGTGCAGGCCGAGCCTGACGACACCGCGATGTCGCGGATCCCCATCATCAACGACTCACCTTCGACGTAGGAGAAGCTGAGGTTGAGGTTGCCCGGGAACCGCTGCTCGCGGTCGCCGTTCAGGATGACGTCCTTGAGCTGCTTGTTGATTGCGTCGAACAGGCGGTCGGATAGGCGCCGGATGCGCTCGTTGTCCTTGGCCATCTCGGTCCGGGCGATCTCGGCGGCCTTGCCGAAGCCGACGATCAGCGGCACCGGCAGGGTGCCGGAGCGCATGCCGCGCTCCTGGCCGCCGCCGTGGATCAAGGCCTGCAGGCGCACGCGCGGCTTACGCCGCACGTACAACGCGCCGACGCCCTTGGGCCCGTACATCTTGTGGGCCGAGATGCTCATCAGGTCGATGCCCATGGCCTCGACGTCGAGCGGAATCTTGCCCGCCGCCTGGGCGGCGTCGGTATGGAAGAACGCACCCTTCTCGTGGGCGATGGCGGCGATTTCCTTGAGCGGCTGGACGACGCCGATCTCGTTGTTGACCGCCATGACCGAGACCAGGGCGGTCTTGTCGGTGACCGCCTGGCGCAGATGGTCGAGGTCGACGAGGCCGTTCTGCTTGACCGCCAAGTAGGTGACCTTGAAGCCACCTTCCTCTTCCAGGTGACGGCAGGCGTCGAGGACACACTTGTGCTCCGTCACCACGGTGACGATTTCGTTGCGCCGGTCCTTGTAAAAGCGGCCGACGCCCTTGATGGCGAGGTTGTTCGACTCAGTGGCGCCCGACGTAAAGATGATCTCCTTGTCGGAGGCGCCAACCAGGGCAGCGATCTGGGCACGGGCGATCTCGACGCCCTCCTCCGCTTCCCAGCCGAACGAATGGTTGCGCGAATGCGGGTTGCCGAACTTGGTCGTGAAGTACGGCAGCATCGCCTCGACGACGCGCGGGTCGGTGGGCGTGGTCGCCTGGTAGTCGAGGTAGATCGGCAACTGGATGTTGCGGCCTGCCGGGGCTTCTTTGGGCGACGCTTCGATGGTCTTGGTGGCCATATTCCTATTGTCCCGCAGCAATCCTGAATGTTCCGTTGCCCTCGCGCATGGCGCGGCGAGCGATGAGCGCCGACCAGGCGGCGCAAAAACGGTCGATATCGGCAGCGCTGCTGCCCCAGCCAAGGCTGACGCGGATGGCCGAGCGCGCGATGTCCTCGGCCGCGCCCATGGCGCGCAGGACGCGCGAAGCTCCGACCTTGCCCGACGAGCACGCGGCGCCCGCACTGACGGCGACACCCGCGAGGTCGAGAGCAATGACCTGGGTTTCCGCTTCCAGGCCGGCAAGGGCAAAGCACGTGGTGTTGCTGAGACGCGCGACTCGGTCGCCCAAGACCTGAACGGCAGGCGCGATCATCTTAATGCGATCCTCAAGATCGTCCCGCAACGCTTTGATTTCATTTTCTTTTGAAAGATCGTCGGCCGCCGCGTCCGCGGCCGCGCCGAAGCCGGCCAGACCGGCGACGTTCTCGGTGCCGGCACGCAGCCCGCGCTCTTGGCCGCCGCCGACCTGCATCGGCGACAGCAGCGCGACACTCCTGGCGACGACGGCGCCGGCGCCCTGTGGGCCGCCGAGCTTGTGGCTCGACAACGCCAAGGTGTCGGCACCCAGTGTGTCGAAATCGATCGCCACTCGGCCGGGCGCCTGCACAGCGTCGCAGTGCAGCCAGCCACCCGCGGTGTGAACCAGGGCCGCGGCCTCGGTCACCGGCTGCAGCACCCCGGTTTCATTGTTGGCCAGCATGAGGGCGACGACCGCCTTGCCGCCGGCCCCCAGCGCGATCTTGAGCGCCTTCAGGTCCAGAGTGCCCGCGGCGGTCACCGGAATCTCCTCGACCGGCACATCGACCGCCCAGGCGGCGCCGACGACCGAATCGTGCTCGATGGCCGAAATCAGGATGCGCGCCCCGCCGCAGGCGCGGCCATCGGCCACCGCCCGCTTGGCCAAGCTGCGCAAGGCAAGCGTGTTGGCTTCCGTGGCCCCGCTGGTGAACACCACCTGTTCAGGATCAGCGCCAGCCAGTTCTGCGACCTGATCGCGGGCGCGATCGACCGCCATGCGGGCGAGGCGTCCGAACCGATGCACCGACGAAGGATTGCCGCCGGCTGCCAATACCTCGGCCACGCGCGCCGCCACCGCGGGCTTCACCGGCGTGGTGGCGTTGTAGTCGAGGTAGGTCCAGCGGGAATCCATAGTCGCTACTCGGCGGGAACCGGCTCGCGGGGCTCGAAGCGCGCCAGCGCGGCGCGGGCCAGAAGGCCACTGGTGCCAAGCACCCGGCGGTTCACGACGTCCGCCAGCGAAACCGAACTGAGATAGAGGTGGATCTGATTGCCGAGTTCTTCCCACAGGTCGTGGGTCAGGCAACGGCCGCGGCTGGAATGACAGCCAGTCGCCGAGCCGGGGCGACAGCGCGTGGCACTGAGCGGCTCATCGACGGCAACGACGATGTCCGCGACGCGGATTTCCTCGCCGACGCGGGCCAGCTTGTAGCCGCCCCCGGGGCCCCGGACGCTGCGCACCAGATGGTTGCGCCGCAGCTTGCCAAACAGCTGTTCCAGGTACGACAGCGAAATCTCTTGGCGCTCGGCGATCTCGGCGAGCGATACCGGCCGCTCCGAGCTGTGGATTGCAAGGTCCGCCATCGCCATGACGGCGTACCTGCCACGTGAACTGAGCTTCATGAAGTAACGCTCCCGTCGGTCTTGCCTACTTGGTCCAGGCCCATCTGGTTAGGGACTAGTCCTGGTTCTCTTCCGCCCGCGCCTTCCACGGCTGCGGTTTGTCGCCCTCGATCTTCGAAACACGCGCCTGCAAGGACTCGATCTGGTCCAGGAGTCCCTCGATCACGCGGGCGACGGGATCGGAGACCTCGTCGCGCGAGGTGCCGTAGGCCTCAAACTGGGCGTCGCGATCACGCCGGGTCATCGCCACCCGGCCCGGAACACCCACCACGGTGGCGCCGGGCGGCACGTCCTTGAGGACGACCGAATTGGCGGCAACGCGCGCGTTCTCCCCAACGACAATCGGCCCCAGCACTTGCGCACCGGAGCCGATGATGACGCCGTTCCGCAGGGTCGGATGGCGCTTCATGTTGACCTGGGAAGCCGAATCGACGGCCGGGGCGATGCCGCCCAAGGTTACGTCGTGATAGAGCGTGACGTTGTCACCGATTTCGGCCGTTTCGCCGATGACCACGCCGTTGCCGTGGTCGATGAAGAATCCCTTGCCGATTGTGGCACCGGGGTGAATCTCGACCCCGGTAAGGAAGCGGGCGAAATTGGACAAAGTTCGCGCCAGGAGCCGCCATCGAGCCAGCCACAGGCGATGGGTCAGACGGTGCATCAGGACAGCGTGGAATCCCGGATAGCCTAGCCACACTTCGGCCAGCGACCGCACGGCGGGGTCGCGCTCGAAGATCGCGGCGATATCGCTGCGTATAGTCTCGAATGCCAAAGCGACGCCTGCTCCGCCTGCACGCCCGCGCGCTTGATCCGCGCTGGGCGAGATATGATATAAGCCGCGTCTCGTTGGGGGTTTGCACCGCCTCACGAGCAGCCTTGGCGCCGCCATCCAGGACGCCGGCCCAAGGCCTTAGATTCTAGTTGTCCGACCTGCTTAGTCAAGTTTGCGGTCCTGCGCTCCAAGCCTTTAAGGGCGCAAACTAACTAAGATAGTCGGCTTTTTTGCCTGGCGGCGCTGTGCCAGCCGCCAGGGAGTAGAACATGCCGGAAGTCGTCATTAACGGCCCAGAAGGCCGCATCGAGGCCCGCTACCAGAAGGCGGCCAGCGCCACCGCGCCCGTTGCGTTGGTGATGCATCCGCATCCGCGTTTCGGCGGCACGATGAACAATAAGGTCGTCTACAACATCTTCCACGCCCTAGCGCGCTCGGGCTTTGCCGTGCTGCGCTTCAACTTCCGCGGCGTCGGCAAAAGCCAGGGGACCTTCGACAACGGCCAGGGCGAATTGGCCGACTCGGCGGCCGCCCTGGACTGGTTGCAGACCTACCACCCCAGTGCGTCGCAGACCTGGGTCAGCGGATTCTCGTTCGGCGCCTGGATCGCCATGCAGCTCTTGATGCGCCGGCCCGAGATCAACTCGTTCATCTCGGTGGCGCCGCCGGCCAATATCTACGACTTCGGCTTCCTGGCCCCGTGCCCGTCCTCCGGCCTAATCATCCAGGGCACCGGCGACGAAGTGGTGCCGGAGCCCGACGTCCTGAAGCTCGCTACCCGGCTCAAGGCACAGCGCGGCATCGGCATCGAATACAAGACGATCGCCGGCGCGGACCATTTCTTCGAGGGCAAGTTGGAAGAGATGTCCGCCATGATCGAGCGCTACGCCGACACCACCGTTAAGGCCTAGCCATGACTACGGCCCGGTCGGACCTCCTCCGCGTCTTGGAGGGGCGCCAGTACGTCCATCAGATCACCGATCGCGACGCGCTCGATGCCAAGGCGGCGGCCGGCCGCATCGTCGCCTACATCGGCTTCGACTGCACAGCGTCGAGCCTGCACGTCGGCAGCCTGGTGCAGATCATGATGCTGCGCCGCCTGCAGCAGGCCGGTCACAAGCCGATCGTCCTGATCGGCGGCGGCACCACTAAGATCGGCGACCCGACCGGCAAGGACGAGGCGCGCAAGTTCCTTTCCGACGCCGACATCGCGGCCAACAAAGAAGGCATCCGCAAGAACTTCGCTCCGTTCCTGAAGTTCGGCACCGGCCCCACCGATGCGGTCATGGTCGACAACGCCGACTGGCTCGACGGCCTTGCCTACATCCCGTTCCTGCGCGAGTTCGGCGCGCACTTCTCGGTCAACCGCATGCTGACCATGGACAGCGTGCGCCTGCGCCTGGAGCGCGAGCAGCCGCTGTCGTTCCTGGAATTCAACTACATGATCCTCCAGGCCTACGACTTCCTGGAGCTGGCACGGCGCCAGAACACTTCATTGCAGATGGGCGGCTCCGACCAGTGGGGCAACATCATCAGCGGCGTCGATCTCGGCCGCCGTCTGGACGGCCGCGATCTGTTCGGCCTGACGACGCCGCTCATCACGACCTCGTCCGGCGCCAAGATGGGCAAGACCACCCAAGGCGCTGTGTGGTTGGCCGCCGACAAGCTGGCGCCGTACGACTACTGGCAGTTTTGGCGCAACACCCATGACGCCGACGTCGGTCGCTTCCTGCGCCTGTTCACCGACATGCCGCTCGATGAGATCGCCCGCCTGGAGAAGCTCCAGGGCCAAGAGATGAACGGCGCCAAGATCGCCCTCGCCACCGCTGCGACGACGATGAACCACGGCACCGAAGCCGCAGTTGCCGCCGAGGAAACCGCGCGGCGCACCTTTGGCGCCGGCGAAGCGGCCGAAGGCCTGCCGACCTTCCCGGTCGCGGCGGCGGCGTTGAGCGCCGGCATTCCGTTGTTCGAGCTGGTGCACCAGTCGGGCCTGGTCGCTTCCAAGAGCGAAGCGCGCAAGCTCATCCGCGGCGGCGGCGTCCGCATCAACGATGCGGTGGTGGTGAACGAGTCCGAGACCATCACCAGCGCCCACCTGGGCAGCGACGGCCGTCTCAAGCTGTCGCTGGGGCGCAAGCGCCATGCGCTGGGAGTGGTCTCCTAGCGCGACCTATCTACTGGCCGGTGCCGAAGATCAGGCGCCCCAGCAGGCCCGGCGCCAGCGCCGACAGCGGATTGACGTTGATGACCGGAGCGCTCGGACTCCCCGCCACGCTGTAGTTGAAGGCGAACAGGCCTTCGCCGATGAACAGATCGCCGAGCAGCGGGATGCGGCCGAGCAGCGAGTTGATCATGTAGGCCGGCACGATGGTGCCGTTCATGTTCATCGTGTTGCGTTGCCAATCGACGGTGCCTTCGAACGTGATGCCGAGCGATGCTCCGGTGGCGCGCGATTCGCTCAGCGTGAACCCGGCGGCCGACAGGCGGAACGGCGACTCCAGCTCGGAGAAAGGGATGCCCGCCCCTTGCAGCTGCTCGACGAAGCCAATGAAGGATGCGGCCGACAGCAACTGAACCATCGCCGGCGCGCGCGAGAGATGGAAGTTGTGGGCGCGCAACACGCCGTCGAGCGTGCGGCCGTTGCTTCCCTCCCTAATCGTCCCCGTCACCTCCATGGTGCCGCCGGCTGCCCCCTGGAACAGGCCGAAGGCACCGAAGAACGCGCCGGCATCGGCCGCGTTGACAGTGAGGGTCTGTCCATCGGCCGCGTCCGCGATTGCGACCGTCACCTTGCTGCCAGTCGGCAGTTCGGCCTCCGCGTCGAGCGAACGCCAGGCGCCATCCTGGTAGACCGCCCGCGCCGAAGCATTCAAGAGGGTGCGGTCCTCGCTGACCAGAACGCGATCGAAGCGGCCGGCGAGCCGGATCGGGGGCAGCGGCAGTGGACTGACTGCTACCGGCGCAGCGTCGGCAGGCTTCCCGGCGATCATCGCGCGTATATCGAGCCGGGCGCCCTGGGCCGTGACCTGCAACGCACCTCCGGCCGCGCGATCGATGATTGCGGTGACGTTCGTTTCACCCAACACCAGCCGCGCCAACTGAATGCGTTGCCAGCCTCCGTCGGCGGCGAGCGCCGGATCGATCGTCCCTGACGCGGCAAGCCCGGCGCCGGTGACGGCGAACGAGCGCAGGTGGTACGTGCGCTCGGCATCCGGAGCCAAGCCAAGTTCGGCGAACGCATCGCGCCCGGCCGGTTTGTCGTAGACCGGCGTTGCGACGGTGGCATCGCGCAGGTCGAGCAACACGCGGGTGGCGCCGGGCTCGATGCCGGCGAGATCGACTTCGAGGCCAATGCCGATCGGCCCCTGCAGCCACGGAGCCAATGGATACCCAAAGGCCGCCAACAGCGCCTCGTCGCCCCGCGCCGATGCCGAGATGTGTCCTACTGCGGCTGCGTCGGCGCCGGTCCACAGGATGGCAAACTCATAGCCGTTGACCGCAGCGGCACCTGCGGCGGTTCCGGCGGCTGGATCGACCGTGAATTGGCCGCCTGCACCGAACGCCGGCGTCTGGATCGTCACGGAGGGGAAGTGCAGCGTTCCATCCGGCGCAGGCTCAAGCACCAGGGTGACGGAGCCCGGCTGCGCCACCCCCTTGTCCCACGCCATGCCGGGTAGGTCGATGCGTGCATTGGCCAGATCGAGGTCGAACGTCGCGGCGCGCAGCGCGCTTTGCGTGCCGGTCGTCAGCTCCAGGTGCGACACGGCGCCAATCGGGCCCTGAATCATGGCGCCGGTGTCGAAGCCGAGGCGCCGCCGCGCATCGTCGTTGAGCGTGCCGGTGGCGGTGACGAGGATCGGTTGGCCGGGCTGTACCGGAATGCGCGCATCGATGCTGAACGGCGTGCCGCTCGCCGCGATCGTTCCCTGTGCTTCGACTCCACCGGCATCTGCGCGCAACGACAACGAGCCGCCCGTCAGGGCCAGGCGCGGCATGCCGGTCGGAATGGTGAGGTCGCGCAGGTTGGCCGCCGCCGCGTACTTCACCTGGTCGGGGCGGATGTTGTCGCTGATCGGCAAGGCCAGGCGTGCGCGCGCCGCCATGACGCCGCCGAAGCCGGTCGGCAGGTTGAGGTCCATCGGCTCCAGCGACAGGATGCGGAGCGCCTCGGCGGTGAGGCCGCTGGCGACGAAGTCGACCACCATCGACGGGGCATCCGTGTCGATCGCATCGATGTGCACGTCGCCTTCGGCAACGGTCAACAAACCGATCTTGCCGGCATCGACCGTGGCGTCGAATGTTTGCAAGGTCAGGCGGGCGGAGCCGCGGGCGTCGACCAGGTCGGGCTGGCCCTCCAGATAGGTGATCGCCGCGTTGGCGAATGAAAACTTCAAGTCAACATTGCCCTGATGCGGCATATGTGGAACCTCACCTGGCCGTGCACTCATATGCACCGTGCCGCGCGAGATCATGCCGCGGTGCACGCTGGTCATCACCCAGTTGCGCGTCATGGGTGCCAGCGTGATCGGCCAAAGGGCGTCGAGACGCTCGGCCGGGACGTCGACCACGTTCGCATCGACAACAAAGCCAAGGCCCTCGGGCGCGAACGTGAACAACCCGCTCGCCTCGCCGGAGAAACCATCCTGGACGAAGAAGAAATCATCGATCCGCAACGTGCCCAGGGCATCGAGCACCGTGCCGCGCATCGCCGCGCTCTCGAATCCGACCGGGCCTTTCCACAGTTTCGACTCGAAGTGCCCGGGGCCGCTGGCGAGGTCGAAATCGATGCGCGAGATGACGCCGTCGCGCGTCACCAGCGCCGCAACGTTGCCGTTCAGCTTGGCGTCCAGCGTACCGAACTCGGCGAGCCGCGGGACCGAGGTCCCAAGGCCGATGGGGTTGAGGTCG
>CAMDCA010000046.1 GCA_945889645.1 Rhizobium sp. Q54 | reverse complement strand
CGCGTCAGGCTGAACGGCATTCGGCTTCGTGATAGTGCTTGTCATGGCGTGGTCTCCTGTCCGGCGCGTCAAACGCCGCACTTGCTGGGGTTGAAGCACCCGGAGACTACGCCACCACCAATTCCAACCAACTTCGCGACGCCACCGGCTGCCCGTACCCGAAGCCGTTCGACGCACCGCTCGCGGGTCGCATCCGGCAGCGCCTGGGCGATGCCGGCGGGCTGAACGACTTCGGCGTCAACCTCATGCGCCTACCGCCGGGCAACTGGTCGAGCCAGCGCCACTGGCACTCGTACGAACCGGCAACGGCCATCACATGATCATCCGTTCGGGCGTGACGGCGGTCTATCTCGAAGTCGGCTCGCGTGTGCCGGCCGACCTGACGACCCGTTCCGATATCGACATGAGGAGCGCCAACTCTGACGGCCGCTTCGTGCAAAAGTACGGCACGCCGTACTAGCGAATCGCTTTCGCCAGGCTGCTCTGCACGTAGTTCATCGCCTCGGCCCACTTGGGGCTGTCCCAGCGGCGCAGCATCTCTTGCCCGGCGACGTTCTCGACCCGCTGCTGCAGCCAATAGACGTTGCCAAACGGGTCGCGCACGTGGCCGACCCTATCGCCGAACGCGAGGTGCGTGACTCGCGTGATCAACGTCGCGCCCGCTTTCACTGCTCGTTGCACGGTCGCCTCGGCGTCTTCGACAAACAGGCGCAGGAAGCAGGGGGTCGGCGGCCATCCGCCAGGCGCATCGAACATCAGCACGATGGCGTTGCCGATGCGCATCTCGGCGTGAGCGATTCGCCCGTCGGGGCCGGCATTGCGGCTTTCCTCTTCGGCGCCGAACGCCTGCTGGAGAAAGTCCATCAGCCCGGCGGTGTCGGCGCCGATGATCCACGGCGTCACCGCCGTGTAGCCCTCGGGAATCGGTTGGACGGCATCCTGCATCGCTACGCTCCCCCAGCATCGCTTCTGGCAGGGTACCCGACAGGCCGCCGGATCGGCTAGCGCGGATGGTTGTTCTTGACCGGGGCCCCTCCATTGCGCTCGATGCGGGCGGCGACACAACAAGGGTTCAGGGGAGACCAATGGCGCGTCAGCTCATTTCATCGGGGTCCAAGTTCGAGGCGGAGATCGGCTACAGCCGCGCGGTCGTCGATGGCGACTGGATCTTCATGTCGGGGACGACCGGGTTCGACTACAAGGCGAACACGATCTCGGACGACATCGTCAAACAGACCGAGCAATGCTTCGTCAACATCAAGATGGCGATGGAGCAGGCGGGCTTCTCGTTGGCCGACGCGGTGCGCGTCCACTACATCCTGGCCAACGCTGGCGACTTCGAGAAGATTTGGCCGGTGCTGAAGAAGTACGTCGGCACCATCAAGCCGGCGATCACCATGTGGGAAGCCAAGCTCTCCGATCCGCGCATGAAGATCGAGATTGAGGTCACCGGCAAGAAGCGCAGCTAGGTCCGCGCCATGATCACCGCCGCGTTCGCCCGCACGATGGCGGCGTACAACGCCGAGATGAATCGGCGGGTGTATGCCGCAGCCGACCGCCTCGGCGACGACGCGCGGCGGGCCGAGCGCGGCGCGTTCTGGGGCTCGATCCACGGCACGCTCGACCACCTACTGTGGGCCGACCAGACCTGGATGTCGCGCTTCGAAGGCGGGGCCAAGCCGGCGGTGGCGATCAAAGACAGCCGCCGCCTGCTCGACTCATTTGCCGAAATGACCGCGCTCCGGGTTGCGCTCGATGCGCGCATCGTCGCGTGGGCCGGCGCAGTGTCGGACGAATCGCTGCAAGGCGACCTGGTGTGGCTTAGCGGCGCCGCCCAGCGCGAAATGCGGCGCCCGCGCGGGCTTCGGGTGACCCATTTCTTCAACCACCAGACCCATCACCGCGGCCAGGCGCACGCCCTGATCACCGCCGCGGGCGAGGACACCGGCGAGACCGACCTGTTCCTCATCACCTAAGCCCGCGCCACAACCCTAGGTGGGCGGGGAAACATCCCAGAGCCGGGCTTGGCGATGGGTTAAGATGCCCGCCACAGCATCTCGTCTCGGGGGAGCGAGCTATGGACAAGTCAGGTGCGGCGGCTCACGCCGAGAAACCCAGTGCGGGGCACGGCGATAAAGCCGCGCACGGCGACAAGTCTGCGCACGCGCCGACGGCGGCACCCGCGGCGGCTGGTGGTGCCACTATTCCGGCCGACGAGGCCAAGCGCGTCGGCAGCTTCGCGGCCATTGCTGGCTGGGCCTTCGGCCTTATTGCCGGCATCGTCATCACGGCGCTGATTGGCGCCCGTCCGGCCTGGCTGTTCGGTGTCGTTGGTGTGCCGATCGTGCTGGCATCGTACCTGTTCGGCACCTTCGCCGGCGGCCGTATCGCCCGCACCTATCTGCGCAACTTCATTAGGCCGTAGCCGCCGCCGGGGCGGAGAAGGGGCCTCGGGCCCCTGGCTCCGAGCGTAGGCGGGCCGCAGGGGTCCTAGCGCCCCGCGATCCCTGGACTTGGCCCCCTGAACCTGCTATTTCCGCCGCGCTCGCCGAGGTCCTAGGCCCGGCGGTTCCGGCCGTTGGAAGAGGTCAAGCGCTAGTGGTTCAAGTCATCGTCCGCGACAACAACGTCGATCAGGCCCTACGTGCCCTGAAGAAGAAGATGCAGCGCGAAGGCGTCTGGCGCGAGATGAAGATGCGCCGGGCCTATGAGAAGCCCTCCGAGAAGCGCGTCCGCAAGATTGCCGAGGCGCTGCGCCGCCAGCGCAAGCTCGCCCGAAAGCGCGCCAGCACACAGTAAGTTCTTGCGACCTCCGGTTTCACCGGGGGCCCTCGCGCCTCCGGGCCCGACGGCGTCGAAAGCCAGGGCCGTCGCGGGGGCAGAAACGCCACCCAATTCCCTTGCCAGCCGGGCGCCGAAACCTCTAGGTACTGGCGTCTAGGAACCCGGCTTTTCGCGCATCCGGCGCGGGCCGGCGAGCCAAGGGCCCCATGGCTGTCAGCACTCCCATCTGCGACTTCGGCTGGAAAGCGGTCGACTTCAACCTGCTTGGGGTTGACGGCAAGCGCCACCGCCTCGCCGACGTCGCGGGCCCCAAGGGCACTCTCGTCGTCTTCATGTGCAATCATTGCCCCTACGTGAAGGCAGTGATCGACCGAATCATCCGCGACGCGCGCGACCTCAAGGCGCTGGGCGTCGGCGTCGTCGGCATCAACTGCAACGACACGGTCGTGTACCCGGACGACAGCTACGAGAACATGCAGCGCTGGGCGAAGGAAAAGAACTTCCCGTTCCCGTACCTGATCGATCCCAGCCAGGACGTCGGTCGCACGTACGACGCGGTCTGCACGCCCGACTTCTTTGGCTTCAACGCCAGCCTCGAGCTGCAGTATCGCGGCCGCCTCGACGAATCAAACAAAGACGCTGCCAGCCCCACCGCGCGGCGCGAGCTGTTCGAGGCCATGAGCCAGGTCGCTAAGACCGGCAAGGGTCCGGCCAGTCAAATCCCGAGCATGGGCTGCTCGATCAAGTGGCGCGAATCCGGCGCCGCCGCGGCACAGTAAGGGCACCACCGTGACCGATATTTTTCGCGAGGTCGAAGAGGACCTTCGTAGCGAGCGGTACCAGAAGTTGTGGAACCGGTACGGCCGCTTTGTCATCGGCGCCGCCGTCGGCATCGTCGTCGTGACCGCGCTCTGGCAGGCATGGGCCGGCTGGGAGCGCAGCAAGAACGAGACAGCAGGCGAACGCTTCATCGCCGCGACTCAGATCCTGCAGCGCGGGCAGGCCGGCATGGCCATCACGCTGCTCGAAGCCCTCGAGGCTGACGCCCACGCGGGCTACGCGACGATGGCGCGGCTGCAGCGCGCGTCCGCGCTCATTACCGCCGGTGATCGCCGCGAGGCCATCAGCCTGTATGACCAGGTTGCTGCCGATACCGGCGTCGATAAACCGATCCGCGACCTCGCCGCCCTGCTGGCGGCGCAGAACCTGCTCGACACGGCCGACCGCCCGACATTGGAGCGCCGCCTGGCGCCGCTCAACAACGAGGCGAACCCCTGGCGCTTTTCCGCGCGCGAAATGCTGGCGCTGACGGCCCTCAAGGCCAACGACGTGCCCAAGACGCGCGAGCTGTTCACCGCTCTCGCCGACGACCAGGCGGCTCCGCAAGGCGTGCGGGCCCGCGCTGCTGAGATGTTGGCCGCCCTTGGCGCTTAGTCGCCCGTCGCGGCCCTTGTCCGCGTTCCGCGTTGTGTCGCGCCCGCTGGCCGCGTTCCTCTTGTGCGTACCGCTGGCGTCCTGCGCCTGGCTCGGAGACATATTCCAGGGCCGCGATGACCCGCCGCTGCCCGGCACGCGCCTGTCGGTCCTGACGCTCGAAGACGTCCTGATCGCCGACCCGGCGCTGGCCGGTGTGGACATCCGCCTGCCCGCGCCGTACCGCAATCAGGAGTGGCCGCAACAGGGCGGTCACCCGACGCACGCTATGCACCATCTGGCGCTGCCGGACCAGATCGCCACGCGCTGGACCGAAAGCATCGGCACCGGCGGCAACCGTGATCGCCACATCACCGCGACCCCCGCGGTCGGCGGCGGCACGATCTTCACGATGGATGCCACCGGGACCGTCACCGCCTTCCGCGTCACGGATGGCCAGCGCATGTGGCGCATCGACACCGTGCCGCGCGGCGAAGATCGCGGCCTGATCGGCGGTGGCCTGTCGATCGATGCGGGCGTGCTCTACATCGCCACGGGCTACGGCGACCTGCACGCCGTGCGGCCGGACAATGGCCAGCCCTTGTGGACCAAACGCATCGGCGCCCCGCTGCGTGGCGCGCCCACCGTCACCGGCGGCCGCGCCTATGTCCTGACGCAGCACAACGAATTGCACGCGCTGTCCGCCGACACCGGCGAAACCATCTGGACCCACACGGGCATCCAAGAGGTAGCAGGCCTGGTCAACGGCTCGTCGCCCGCCGTCGGCAGCGGCCTCGTCCTGGCGCCCTACACATCGGGTGAGCTCGTCGCCCTGCGCGCCGACAACGGCCGCGAAACGTGGTCAGACTCGCTCACCCGCAGCGGCCGCTTGGTGGCGCTGGCCGACATCAGCGACATCGCCGGCCTGCCGGTGATCGACCGCGGCCGCGTCTACGCCGTCGGCCACGCCGGCACGATGGTGGCCGTCGACTTGGTCACCGGCGAGCGCGTGTGGGAACAAGACATCTCCGGCGCCCAGACGCCGTGGATTGCCGGCGAATACATCTACGTCGTGTCCGCCTCCGGCGAGGTGATCGCGCTGTCGCGCGCCGACGGGGGCATCCACTGGGTGCACGCGCTGCAGCGCTACGGCGACGAAGCGCGCCGGCGCGACCCGATCCAATGGTATGGCCCGGTGCTGGCCGGTGACCGCTTGCTGCTCGGCTCGAGCACCGGTGAAGTGGTGGCGCTGTCGCCGTACACCGGCAGTGTGCTTGGCACCTTCCGTGTGTCGGGCGGGATCGCGGTGCCGCCGGTGGTGGCCGACGGGACCCTCTACATCGTCACGGAAAACGCTACCCTCTACGCCCTCCGCTAGAGGGCCGGTCTATGGCAGAAACGCCGGGGTTCACGGTCGCGATCGTCGGCCGCCCCAACGTCGGCAAGTCGACGTTGTTCAACCGCCTTATTGGGCGCCGCAGCGCGCTGGTCGACAAGACGCCCGGCGTCACCCGCGACCGCCGCGAAGGCGACGCGAAGCTCGGGCCGTTGCGCTTCCGCGTCATCGACACCGCCGGCTACGAGCTCGGCCGCGACGGCAGCATCGAACGCCGCGCCTGGGCTCAGACTGAAGCTGCCCTCGAATCCGCCGACGTCGCCCTGCTGGTGGTGGACGCGCGCACCGGTGTGACGCCCGCCGACGCCGAATTCGCCCGCATCGTGCGCACCTCGCGCAAGCCGGTCGTCCTGGTTGCCAACAAGGTCGAGGGCAAAGCCGCCGAGGGCGGCTACTACGACGCTTTCAGCCTCGGCCTCGGCGAGCCGATCGCCATGTCCGCCGAACATGGCCTCGGCCTCGCCGACCTCCACTTGGCTCTCGCCCCCTTCGCCGAACAAGCCGAAGGCGCCGCGAAGCGCGCCAAGAAGACGAAGGCGCCCGCTGCCGCCGCCGATAGCCCTCCCTCGCTTGCGGGGGAGGGTGGTGAGGGGGTGCCCAACGCGGGCACTCCTGTTTCCGCCCGAGAGGAAAAGCCCCACGGCCCACTGCGCTTGGCAATCGTCGGCAAGCCCAACGTCGGCAAGTCGACCTTGCTCAACCGCCTGCTCGGCGAGGAACGCGTTATCACCGGCCCGGAGCCGGGCCTGACCCGCGATTCGATTTCGGTGGCATGGGAATTCCGCGGCCAGCCGGTGCAGTTGGTCGATACCGCCGGCATCCGCCGCGCCACCAAGGTCTCCGGCAAGCTCGAGACCCTCTCCAACTGGGACTCGCGCCGCACCATCGGCGTATCCGAGGTGTGCATCCTGGTGCTCGACGCCACCGAGCCGATGGGTCGCGCCGACCTGGGCGCCGCGACGCTCGCCATCGAGGAGGGCCGCTGCGTCGTCATCGCCCTCAACAAGATCGACAACGTCGAGGACCCGAGCGCCGTCATCCGCGCGCTCAATGATCGCTTGGGCGATTCTCTATCCCAGGTGCAGGGCGTGCCGGTCGTGCCGATCTCTGCGCTCACTGGCCACGGCACCGACAAGCTGATGCCTACGGTTCTGCGTCAGTACGAATTGTGGAACAAGCGCGTCGCCACGGGCCCGCTCAATCGCTGGCTCGAGCGCATCCTCACCGAGAACCCACCGCCGATCGTCAATCGCCGCCGCATCCGCATCCGCTACGCGACGCAGGTGACCGCTCGGCCGCCGACCTTTGTGCTGTTCTCGTCCAAGCCCGGCGACCTGCCGGACTCCTACGTGCGCTACGCCGTCAATGATTTGCGCGCGACCTTCAAGCTGCCCGGTATTCCCATCCGCATGAGCGTGCGCAAGAGCGCGAAGTCGAATCCCTACGACAGCTAGGCCTCTCCTCGCCGTCATTGCGAGGAGCGCAGCGACGAAGCAATCCAGCCTCGTTAGGCAGTCTGGACTGCGTCGCCTCGGCTCGCAGTGACGAGTAGTTAGGCCCCGCGCGTGTTCAGTCGCGTAGCTACGGCGGCGAGCTGATCGAGCCCGGAATTCGTGCCCTGCTCGAATCCGAGGCTGATGTGTTCCTTCTTCATCGCCGCCGAGCCGAAGCGGGTGTGGAAGGTGAGGGTGGTCTTGCCGCCCCTTTCCTCGAACAGCATGGCCATGACCATCGTCTCGGCGCCCGGCGTCGCGAACGCGTCGTCGTAGACGATCTTCCTGTTCGGCACGATCTCCAGGTAGGTGCCGCCGAACGGCGTGTTCTGTTCGCCGCTCGGTCCCGTCATGGCGAAGCGGTAGCGTCCGCCGACGCGGAAATCGATCTCGCACAGCGTGATCGGCCAGCCCTCCGGTTCGAACCACTGACGCACGTGCTCCGGCTTGCTGCACGCCTCGAACAGCACGCGGGCAGGCACGTCATAGACGCGGGTGAGGGTGAAGTCTCGATCGTCCGCCGCGTCAGCAACGTTTGCCTTTGCGCCCAACTACCTTCTCCTTGCGATGCAGGCTCTGCGCCAGGGCGCCGAGCCGGTCCAGCCGCCCCTCCCAGAGGCGGCGATACGCGTCGATCCACTCCGCCGCCGGCACCAGCGCCGCCGCGTTGAGCACCACAGGGCGGAACTGCGCATCCCGTCTGCGTTCAACCAAGCCGGCACGCTCCAGCACCTTCAGGTGCTTCGACACCGTCGGCTGCGCCAGCTCGGCCGGTTCCACCAACTCGTTCACCGTTGCCTCACCGGCCATCAGCTGCGCCAGGATGGCGCGCCGCGTCGGATCGGCGAGCGCGGAAAAAAGGAGGTCGAGGCGGACGGTCTGTGGCGTCATAAAGTGCCGATTGGGAATATAGCCGTACGGCAATGGACGCAGCCGAAAAAAAACCCTCCCCAACGGGGAGAGTGATTTCCTAGCCGCGCTCGGCCAGCAGCGAGAGCTGCGACGGCTCGGTGCCGGAGTTGAAGTCGGTGAGCTGGATCGGGTACTCGCTCGAGAAGCAAGCGTCACAGAACTGCGGCTGCTTGGCGTCGCGGCCCGGCAGACCGGTGGCGCGATAGAGGCCGTCCAGGGAGATGAACGCCAGGCTGTCGACGCCGATGTGCTGGCGCATCTGCTCGATCGAGCGGCTCGACGCCAGCAGGTCGCTGCGCTTCGGCGTATCGACGCCGTAGAAGCACGAGTTGGTGGTCGGCGGCGAGGCGACGCGCATGTGCACTTCCTTGGCGCCGGCGTTGCGTACCATGTCGACGATCTTGATCGAAGTCGTGCCGCGTACGATCGAATCGTCCACCAGCACGACGCGCTTTCCTTCCAGCGTGGCGCGGTTGGCGTTGTGCTTCAGCTTGACGCCGAGGTGCCGGATCTGCGCGGCCGGCTCGATGAACGTGCGGCCGACGTAATGGTTGCGGATAATGCCGAGCTCGAACGGGATTCCCGCGGCCTGGGCGAAGCCGATGGCCGCAGGCGTGCCGGAATCCGGCACCGGTACGATGACGTCGGCGTCGGCCGGCTGCTCGCGGGCGAGCTCGGCGCCGATGCGCTGGCGCGTGTGATAGACGTTGGTGCCCTCGACTTGGCTGTCCGGGCGCGCGAAGTAGACGTACTCGAACACGCAGAATTTCGACGGTACCGCCAGGAACGGCTTCAGGCTCTTGAGCCCGTTCTGGTCGATGATGACGATCTCGCCCGGCTCGATGTCGCGCACAAACGTCGCGCCCAGGATGTCGAGCGCGCACGTCTCCGACGCCAGGATCAGCGCGCCGTCGAGCTTGCCCAGGACCAGCGGCCGGACGCCATAGGGGTCACGCGCGCCGAGCAGGAAGTGCTGGGTCAACGCCACCAGAGAATAGGTGCCGATGACCTGCTTCAGCGCCTCGATGATGCGCAGCACGGTGCTGGGGTCGGCGGTGGCGGGCGGTACCATGGAGCGCGGCTCGCGCGCGGTGGCGATCAGATGGATGATCGACTCTGTGTCGGTGGTCGACTGGAAGATCGCGCCGCGGCCGACCAGCTCGCGCTTCAGCGCGGTGGCGTTGGTCAGGTTGCCGTTGTGGGCGATGGCAAGGCCGCCGAAGTCGAACTCGGCGAACAGAGGCTGGACGTTGCGCAGGGTGGTGCCGCCGGTGGTGGCGTAGCGGACGTGGCCGATGGCCGAGCGGCCCTTGAGTTGGGCGATGATCTTCTCGTCGTTGAAGTGGTCGCCGACCAGGCCGAGGCTGCGCTCGTTGTAGAACTGCTTGCCGTCGTAGGAAACGATGCCGGCGCCTTCCTGGCCGCGGTGCTGCAAGGCGTGCAGCCCCAGGGCGGCGTGGGCGGAAGCCGAGTCGTGGCCATAGATGCCGAAGACTCCGCACTCGTCGTGGAATTTGTCGAACGGTGCCATGAACCCCTGCCACCCGAGCCACCCAAACATGGGATGGCGCGGCCCCGATTGCCAGTTCGTCAGAACGTCGTCGCTTCGCGCAAGCCCTGCGGCACCAGACCGACTAGCCAGTCACCCGCCGCATCGACGTACGGAATCAGCTTCGCGTCCGCCAGCCATGCCGGCTTCTCGGTACCGACCGGAAAGAAGATCGCTTCGACCGGGACGTACAGCACGACCAGGATCAAGAACCCTCGTACCGTGCCCCAGGCGAAGCCCAGCCAGCGATCCAGGAACCCCAGGTTGCTGCCCCGCACCCGCTCCGCCAGGGGGTGGGTGATCAGCACCGCCAGGACCACCACGCCGACGAAGACGGCGACCACGGTGATGCTGTCGGCAACCAGTTCGTTGGACACCCAGCCGCGCGCGAAACTCCCCACCGTGGTCCGTGTGAATAGGTAGTACGTCGCCACGCCTGCCGCCGCAACCGCCGCCACGGTCAGGAATTCCCGCACAAGACCGCGGGAATAGGCAAGCAGCGCAGACACGGCGATGACGGCGATGATGCCGAAGTCGATGATGATCGAGCCGTACTGCGCCATAGGCCTAGCGCACCTTGCGTTCGCGCAGGGGAATGCTGGGCTGGGCGTCCATTTCGGCGGCGCCGAAGCGGTCGACTAGGTCGCTGAGTTGCCGAATGGTCACGATGTCGAGACCGCCGTCCTCGGCTTCGCCGCGGGCGGGCGGCGTCCAGGCGGCCTTGAAGCCGAGCTTGGCCGCTTCCTTCAGGCGCAGGGCGCTGTGAGCGACCGCGCGCACGTCTCCCGACAAGCCGATCTCGCCGAACAGAATGGTTCCTTGAGGCACCGGCGCTCCGGTCAGCGATGAAACGAGGGCAGCAGCGGCGGCAAGGTCGGCGCCCGGTTCGCTGATGCGCAGTCCGCCGGTGACGTTGAGATAGACATCGCGCCCAGCCATTGCGAGTCCGCAGCGCGCTTCCAGCACCGCCAGCACCATGGCGAGCCGCGCCGAGTCCCAGCCCACCACCGCGCGCCGTGGCGTCGCGAGGGGCGAGGGTGCCACCAAGGCCTGAATCTCGACCAGCACCGGGCGTGTGCCTTCGACGCCGGCGAACACGGCGGTGCCGCTGGTCTCGGTGTTGTGGTCCGACAGGAACAGGGCGGAGGGGTTGTGCTCCTCGCGCAGGCCGGCGGCCGTCATCGTGAACACGCCGATCTCGTCGGCTGGGCCGAAGCGGTTCTTGGTGGCGCGCAGGATACGGAATGTATGCCCGCGCTCACCCTCAAAGGTCAGCACGGTATCGACCATGTGCTCCAACACCCGCGGACCGGCGATGATGCCTTCCTTGGTAACGTGGCCGAGGAGCACCAGCGCACTGCCGCGCCGCTTGGCCTGTGCCACCAGCGCCTGGGCCGAGGCACGCACCTGGGCGACCGAACCCGGCGCCGAGTCGAGGCCATCGACGAACATGGTCTGAATGGAGTCGATGACGACCATGGCGGGCGCAGGTCCCGTCTCGATGGTCGCCAGGATGTCGCTGACGTTGGTCGCCGCGATCAGGTGTACCGGCGCGTCGCCCAGGCCCAGGCGCTGCGCACGATGCCGCACCTGGTCGGCCGCTTCTTCGCCCGTGACGTACGTGCAGGGCAGGTTCTTGCTTGCCAGTGCGCCCGCGACTTGCAGCAGCAGGGTGGACTTGCCGATACCCGGCTCGCCGCCCACCAGGGTCGCCGATCCCGGTACCAGGCCGCCGCCGGTGACGACGTCGAACTCGCGGATACCGGAGTGCAGGCGCTGCAACTGCTTTGCTTCGCCAGCCAGCGACTCGCCCCTGAGGGCGCGACCTTTGTCGGCCGAAGTGCTCTTCGGTGCCGTTTCGGGCACCACTTCCTCGACGATGGTGTTCCACGCACCGCACGCGTCGCAGCGGCCGGCCCACTTGCCGGACACCGCGCCGCAGGCCTGGCAGACGTTGCGCGAGCGCTTGCTCACCGCGACACCTCGACCTTGATCGGGCCTTCGGCGCGGCCGTGGGTGAACTGCTCGACGAAGGCGCTGCCGGACTTGTCGATGTCCGCCACCGAGCCCTGCCACACGATCTTGCCGGCGTGCAGCATGGCGACGCGGTCGGCGATCTTGCGCGCACTGGCCATGTCGTGGGTGATCGAGACGCCGGTGGCGCCCAGGTCCTTTACGCGCGCGTGGATCAGGTCGTTGATGACGTCCGACATGATAGGGTCGAGGCCCGTGGTCGGCTCATCGAAAAACAGAATCTCGGGATGCGTCGCGATGGCGCGCGCTAGGCCGACGCGCTTCTTCATGCCGCCCGACAACTCAGACGGCCACAGCATTGCGACGTCAGCGTTGAGGCCGACCTTCGAGAGGTTCTCGATCGCAATCGTGCGGGCCTCGGCACGAGCCATGCCGCGCCCTTCGACCAAGCCGAATGCGACGTTTTCCCAGACCCGCAGCGAGTCGAACAGGGCGGCGCTCTGGAACAGCATGCCGAACTTGCGCAGCAGTGCTTCGCGCTCGCGGCCTTTTGCGGCGATGGCGTCCACGCCATCGACTTCGATGGTGCCGGAGTCCGGTGTCACCAAGCCCAGGATGCACTTCAGCAGCACCGACTTGCCGGTGCCCGATCCGCCGATCACCACCAGTGATTCGTTGCGTGCGACATCAAGATCGACGCCGTTCAGGACTTGCTTGGACCCGAACGCCTTCTTGACGCCGCGCAGGCGGATCATCGGCCGTCCGACCGGAAGCGCTTCCGGTGCGCCTTTCTCCAGCGCGCTCATTGCACGAAGAACAATTCGGTCAGCAGGTAGTCCGCCGACAGCAACAGGATCGAGGCCGACACAACCGCGTTGGTCGCCGCCGCGCCGACGCCTTGGGCGCCGCCACGGCTGTAGTAGCCGTGGTAGCAGCCCATCAGCGCGATGATGAAACCGAACACCGCCGCCTTCACTAGGCCTGAGACGACGTCCTGGGTCTCCATGAAGTCGAGGGTGCTCCTCAGGTACGAGTGCGGCGTGAAGCCCAGCTTCAAAGTGCCGACCATGTAGGCGCCGAATACGCCGATCGCGTCGCCGATCAACACCAGCACCGGCAGGGTGATTGCGGCAGCCAGCAGGCGCGGCGCCACCAGGTAGCGGAACGGATTGGTCGACAGCGTCACCAGGGCGTCGATCTGTTCGGTGACGCGCATGGTGCCGATCTCGGCGGCGATGGCGGCGCCGACGCGGCCGGCCACCATCAAGCCGGCGATCACCGGCCCAAGCTCGCGGGTGATGCCGATGACGACGATGCTGGCGACTGCGCTCTCTGCGTTGAAGCGGGCCGAGCCCAGGAATATCTGCAGCGCCAGCACCATGCCGGTGAACAGCGCCGTCAGTCCGACCACCGGAAGCGAGAAGTAGCCGATGTTCATCATTTGGCGCAGCAACAGGCGCCCGTACAGCGGCGGCGTCACGCTGGCGGCGATGCCGCGCCCGGCGAAGAGCGAGACGCGCCCTGTCACCGCCAGGAACGCGAGCGTGGTGCGTCCGATTGCGGCGAGGAAACCGAAGACTGGGTTCATCAGGTCGGCGACGCCGGCCGATAGACGCGCCCGTAGCGCGGTCCAAGGGACGTCAGGATTTCGTACGGAATGGTGCCCGCGGCATTCGCGACGTCGTCAACGCTGATGCCGCCGCCGATCAGAGAGACCCCCGCGCCGGGGATCGCGACCGATTCCGGCACCGCGGTGACGTCAAGCGTGATGAGGTCCATCGACACGCGCCCGACGATCGGCACGCGGACGCCGCCGATCATGGCCGCGCCGCGGCCCGAAGCCGAACGCAGGTAGCCGTCGGCGTATCCTGCTGCGACGGTGGCGATGCGGGTGGGGGCTGTCACGGAGAAGGCGGCACCGTATCCAACGGTCTCGGGTGAGTCAACGCGCCGGACCTGGATGATTCTTCCTTGTAAATGAACCACTTCCGCCATCGGGTTGGCACCTGATGGCACCGGGTTGGCGCCGTACAGGGCGATGCCCGGACGCACCATATCGAAGGTGTATGCGGGGCCCAAAAAAATGCCGGCCGAGTTGGCGAGACTCTGGGGCGCGGGGGGCAGCGGCGCGCAGCGCTGCAGGAACGACACCAACTGGCGGCGGTTCATCTTGTTCGCCGCATCCTCGGCACAGGCGAGGTGACTCATGATCAGGCGTACGTCGACTCCCGCCAGTCGGCTCGCGTCCAATGCCAGCGCCTGAACGTCGGTGGCGGCGAGGCCCAGTCGGTTCATGCCGGTGTCGAGGTGCAGGACGCAGGGCAGGGGAGCGTCGGCCCGGCGCGCGAACGCGCTCCAAGTGCCGACCTGTTCCAGCGAGTTGAGGACCGGCAGCAGTCCCTGTGCCCGCAGTGTCTCGGATTCGTCTCTCTCGGTTCCAGGCCCGTTGAACACCACGATGGACGGATCGGTGCCAAGGAGGTCGCGCAGCTGGACCCCTTCGGCCACCGTGGCGACGAAGAACGTGCCGCAGCCGGCCGCCAACAGGGCCGGCGCCACCGCGGCGACGCCCAGCCCGTAGGCGTCGGCCTTGACCACCGCGGCGCATTCAGACCCTGCGGCGCGCTCCGCCAGGAGGCGCCAATTGGCGACGATGGCGCCCAGGTCGATCGTGAGTGTGCCTACGGTCACAGAGTCGGTTTCACAGGCTTGTTGCATCTGGGTGACGGCGGACACTTGTGGTTCAACGAGAGGTTGCTAGTATGTCGGCCCTACCGAGTCCAGGGGCGGCACGCTTGGTTTCGACGCGAAATGCATGGGTTTTGGCGGGTTTTCTGGCCGTTTCGGCTCATCCTGCCGTCGCTGCCGAGCGGGCGACTCTGCACTTGCGGGGCTCGGTCCCACCGACCGTCGGTGTGTCGCTGCAGATCGATCCGTTCATCCCGGTGTCTGCCGGCGGCGGCGCTGCCGCCGTGGCGACCATTAACGGGACGGGCAATAGCCTCTTTCAGCTCCTGCTGATGACGGATACCGGCGCTGACATGATGGCGACCGGTACCACGCTCATGTTCAACGGCACACCCCTGACGTTCTCAAGCGGCGTTGCGATGCTCAACGGCATGCGCGCGGCGCCTGGCGGCATGACCGAGCAGAACGGCGAACTACTCGTTGCCGCTCGCACGCCGGTCTTGAGTCTGGATGGCAAAATCGTCCCCGAGACCTACACCCTTGTGGTCCGCGCCCCGTAAAGACGCGGCGGCGTCCCCGTTGACAGTTGCGTTGCCGATGCGTTTGCCTCCTTCAAGGGCCAGCGGCTTCGTGCGCCCGATCCGCCATAGACGGTGTCCGGTCCTTTACACCGTTTCACATGCGTGGATCAGCTCATTAACAGTTGTTAATTATCGCGCGTGCATCGTGCCGCACAGTGTCGCGCCGAAGTCGCCCAGGGGTCTGGGTGTCGCGGCTGCGGAGTGTTGCAAGGAGTATTATGATGACTAAGCGTGGACTGAAGGCCTACGGCATCGGGATTGTGGTTGCTGGCGTGGCCGCGTCGTTTGCTTTCCTACCGCAGATGGCGATTTCCGCCACGGACAACGCGGCCCTGAACCTTTCCGGCGCAGTCGCCGCCACGGTTGATGTTGCGGTCACCGGCGCCGCCGCTGCCGCCAGCCTCGACCTCTCGCTCGGCCACACCGAGACCTCGCTGAAGGTCGCCGATGTTACCGAAATGGCCAACACCCCGGCCGGCTACACCGTTTCCGTCGCTTCGGCCAATCTCGCCGCCGGCGGCCGTTGCGGCGGCACCGCCGGGCAGGCCTGCTTCTTCAACGCGGCCGGCAATGAGGACGTCGCCTTCACCCTGCTCAAAGGTGCCTCGACCCTGTCCTTCAGCGGCACCGCCGCTACGTGGAGCGACACCACCGCCGTACAGCTGACGGCGCTTGCCACGGTCGCCAACATCGCTTACGCCGTGGGCGCAACCATTCTGCCGCAGGGCACCTACACCGAGACGCTGACGTTTACGATCACGTCCAAATAAGGAAGACCGCATGGCTCGACTGCTTTCGAAGGGGATCCGCACTGCCGCCGCCGTAGTGGTGGCCTGGTTGGGGTTGCATGTCGGTGTCGCCGGGGCCTTCCAGCTCCTGCCGATGTCGATGGAGTTCGCTCCTACCGGCAACAACGCGACCCAGACGTTCGCGGTCAACAACGAAGCCACCGAGCCGGTCGCCGTTCAGATCTTTATCGTCCAGCGCATCGTTGCGCTGGACGGTACGGAGACCCTGACACCGGCCGACGCCGAGTTCCTGGTGTTTCCACCCCAGGCCGCGGTGCCAGCGGGCAAGACTCAGCTCATCCAAGTGCGTTGGCTCGGCACGCGCACTCCGGCCACGGAGCTGGCGTACCGCATCATCGCCGAGCAACTGCCGGTCGCACTCGAGGATCGTGGGGTGCTCGGAGCGCGCCTCGAGATTCTCATGCGCTACGAGGGCGCCGTCTACATCACGCCGCCGGGTTCGGCTCCAAACGTCGTCGTCGATTCCGTTGCGCAGATGCAGACACCCGAGGGGCCCAAGCTCGCCGTCGTTCTGAACAACAGCGGCACGGCACACGGGTTGCTCGACCAGGTCAGCCTGACCGTGAGCGGACGTGGCGCCAATGGCCAACCCGCCTCGGTCGAACTGAAGGGCGAAGCCCTCGCAGGCATGGCCTCACCGAACATTCTCGCGGGCAACAAGCGCCAGTTCCTCTTGCCGTGGCCGGCCGCGTTAGCGGCTGACGGCATGACTGCAACGCTGCGCACCAACTACTTGCGCTAGCGCCACGCCCGACCCATGCCAGCTTCGCTGGGGGGGTGTGTGGGAGCGCGGTGGCTGGGCATGTTGCTTACAGCCGCCATCGTGTTGACCGTCGCCGAGTTGGCGTTGGCGCAAGCCGCGCTACGCCCAATCCCCAGCGCCGTGCCGCTACGCGTGCCGCTGGTCATCGACGATATCGCGCGCGATGAGATCGACGTGCTGGTGAACCTCGCCACCGGCGACGTGCTCATCGAGAGCGCCGTGTTGCTGGCCGAGATTGGTACGGCCATCACCAAGGACCGGCGCGCGGCGCTGGAAGGCCGTCGCGACGCGCAGGGCAATGTCTCCATCAAAGACCTGCGCGAGGTCGGTCTGGAGGCAGAGTTCGATCAGGCCGGACTTGAGTTGCTGCTGCGCATTCCGACCGAGATTCGCGCCACCGTCGATATCCGCTTGCGCTCCGACACGCCGCCGGCGGCCCTCGGCAACGCGTTTCCGCCAGCCAGAGTCAGCGGGTTCCTCAACTATCGCACCGCGCTCGAGGTGGCCGACGAGGACACCGCCAAAGGGCTCAGCCCCCTCGCCATCAACTTCGACGGCGCGGTTAACGTGCAGGGTTGGGCGCTCGAAGGGCGCGGCGCGTGGAGCCAGGTCGGCGAGCCGTCCCTGCGCCGCAGCGAAACGCGCCTGGTGCGGGATTTCCCGGAGCGCGAGTTGCGCCTGAACATCGGCGACCTGAACTACCGCACGCGCGGGTTCCAGTCGTTTGCGCCGCTCGGTGGATTCTCCATCGCCAAGGAATCGACACTGCAGCCGTACCGCCTCGCGCGCCCATCAGGCGAGGCAGGGTTCGTTCTTGTCGAGCCGGCGACGGTGTTGTTCATCGTCAACGACCGCCCGCTACGCTCGATGCGTCTGGCACCCGGTCCGTATAGCGCGCGCTCGTTCCCGTTCATCGGCGGCATCAACAACGTACGCATCGAGATCACCGGCGATTCGGGCGCTCGCCAGGTCATCGAATTCCCGTTCGTGTTCGACGGTGGGCTGCTCAACGCCGGCGAGACCGAGTTCAGCTACGCGATCGGCTTTCCGTCGTACCTGCGCGATGGCGAGGTGCGTTACGACGCCTCTCAGAGCCGATCCAAGAAGATGTTGAGTCTGGGGAATCGGTTGTGATTCATTGTCGGGCACCCGAGTCGAAGCCATGGGGTGCCCGATGTGGAAGCCTGAACACCGCGCTGCCGCCGTGCGTCGCGGCCTTCGTTATCCGAGCGACCTG
>CAMDCA010000045.1 GCA_945889645.1 Rhizobium sp. Q54 | reverse complement strand
AAGTCCCTACTGCGCGTCGCCGCAGAACGAACCACCGAAAGCCTTTGGCAGCGAGTCGGACAGCTACTCGATCGCTTCACGCCAGCAGAGTGCGTCAACTACATCCACCACGCCGGATACGTCACAACGTGATCGCAAAATGCTCTAGTGCGCATGGCCGCAGGCGACCCCGGCCTTTAGCGTGAGGATCGGATGCAAGGGAGGCACGCATGAGCGGCACGCTGAGGGTGCGACTAGCGCTTCTGATGGGCGCGGCCGTTGCGTTGACGGCCTGCAGCAACCTGTTGCCCCGCTCCCGCGAAACGTCCCAATCGCAGTGGGGCTCGTTCGCCGAGGCGAAGGACGCGTATGACCGCATCACGCCGACCCAGGCGACGCTCGCCGACTTGCGCGAACTCGGGTTCGATCCAGAGCGCACCGCCAACGTACGCATCCTGTCGTATCTCGATGTGCAGCAGCGCTTCCTCGCCAACCCGTCGATGCGGATCGACGATCTCGACCCCAACGTGCGGGCCTGCCTGGCAGCGTTCAGCGCGTGCCAAGGCCTCGATGTCCAACCGAAGGCGATCGACCGCGAACGGGTCGGCAATGTCGCGCTCGACATCTTCGACTTCCGCCGTGAGACGGTGGAGACCGGCTGGTCGTTCGCCGCCCTGATCCTGCTCAAGGACAGCGTAGTGGTCTACAAGACCTGGGGCGGATCGCCCAACATCCACAACTATGAGAGCCAGACCAAGCCCCTCGGCCCGCTCCAGGACATGGGCGAGTTCGCTGGGCAGCGCGCCCGCGACGCGCTCTGATGCGCGCCGGTGGAGCCGTGATGTTGGCGTTCATCCGCCGCTTGCCGGCCGGGATCGTGCGTCCGTTCCGCGCCGGAGCGTGAGGCTACCCGGCAGGGCCGGTGTGGTGACGCCGCGCCAGTGCCGCAGTGATCATGAGGACCAGCGCCAGCACCAGGGCGATCGCCTCGCGCAGCGAAGTGCCGGCGCCCTTGCCTTCCGCACGCGGCGGTTGGGCAGCGTCCGGTGCGCGGCGATGGGTTGCGAGCGCTGTGAGAAGCAACGCCGCAAGCAGCATGCTTCCCGCCAGAATGAGTCCCCCGGCCAGCGGACCGACGTGCGCGGCGGCGAATGCGTAGGCAATGTCGAGCAGGTAGCCGAGGGCGGTGAGAAGCGCTGCGAGGGCTACGACCAGCAGGGCGGCGCGGATCGCGGCGCGGCGGACGGCGCCGCGCACAGCGGCTGATGCCTGCGCGGCAGCGAACCCGAGGCCAACGCCTTTGAGAAGGTCGAGCAAAGGGAAGTCCCGCCGGTCGCTAGCGTCGAAGCAGGGCGCCGATGAGGAAACCGATCGCCGCGGCGACCAGCACGGTCGTCAGCGGGCGTTCGCGCGCCGCGTGCTCCAACGTCTGGTCGGCGGCGTGAACCCGGTCGCGGCCGAGGTTCTGCATGCGGCCAACGAACTCCTTACCTTCTCCCACCGCCTCTTTGGCGCCGGCGCGCGCCTGGCCAAACCCGGTGGCGAGCGTGTCGGCCAGATCTTCGATCTCGCTCCGCAGGTTGGCAAGTTGCACATGCAGCGCGTCCAGGTCGAAGGCGGACTTTGAACCGGTCTCCTTCATGGCATCACTCCTTTCTGCGGCCGCTACGGGGTACGCAGGCCCTGAATGTAGGCAACTAGATTGCGAATCTCGGTGACCGTCAGGCTCAGGTTTGGCATCGGCGGATGCGGTTCGAGCAGCCATGCGGTCAGCGCCGCTGGCGAGCGGTCGCGGGCGATCGACAGGAAGGCCGGAGCAGCGTCAGTCCGGGTCTGGCCCGCCGCCTCGACAGCATGGCACGACGAGCACGAGCGCACCGCGAGGTCTTTTCCGGCGGCTGCGTTGCCGGCACGATCCTGGGCATTTGCGCCGCCCGCGGCCAACAGCAGCAGCCCGGCCAGCGCGGCCGCGTTCCAAAGCCCGATCTTCATCGGCGTTGCTCCTCTTCTTCGATGGCGGCGCCCCGGCGCGAACCTGTGCGCACGGTATGCGCCTTGCTGGTCGCGCACTATCCGGGCAGCCACGTATGCGAGTCCGGTGCCGTGGGCCGTGCGCGGCCCTTGGCAAGCAGGGTAGAGTGAGACCCCAAGGGGTTGCCGGAATTGCTCGATCCGATGGAAGACGCGGCACGGCTGCGCGCGCTTATCGACGTGGCCGTCGATCCGATCATCACGCTCGACGAGCGCGGCCTGATGCTGTCGTTCAATCCCGCCGGGGAGCGGGTGTTCGGATACGCCGCTGACGAGGTGATCGGCAACAATGTGAGCATGCTGATGCCGTCGCCCGACCGCGAGCAGCATGACGGCTACCTGTCGCGCTACAAGGTGACCGGAGAGAAGCGCATCATCGGCATCGGCCGCCGCGTGGTGGCGCAACGCAAGGACGGCAGCCTGGTTCCGGTGCGGCTGGCGGTCGCTGAAGTGACCATCGGCGGCAAGCGTCACTTCATGGGAACGCTGCACGACCTGTCGGAGCAGTACGGCGCCGAGGAAGCGCTAGCGCGCAGCGAAGCGCGCATGCACGAGCTGCAGGACCAGCTATATCGGGCGTCACGCCTTGGCGACCTGGGTGAGATGGCGACGGCCATCGCGCACGAGCTCAACCAGCCGCTAACCGCCGTGCTCAATTATGTGCAGACCTCGCGCGAACTGATGGACAGTGCCAAGCCCGAGGCGCAGGCCAAGATCCGCGACTTCATGGACAAGGCGGTCGCCCAGGCCGACCGCGCCGGCAAGATCATCCGCCGTCTGCGCCAGCTGTATGAGCGCGGCGAATCCGAACTGCTGCTGTCCGATGTGAACGGCGTCGTGCGCGAAGCGATGGGACTTGCCCTGATCGGCGGCAGCGAAAAGGGCGTCAACGTCGAGCTGGCGCTGGCCGCCAACCTGCCGCAGGTGGCGCTTGACCGCACCCAGATCCAGCAGGTTGTCTTCAACTTGGTTCGCAATGCGGTCGAGGCGATGAGCGCCTCCGAGGTGCGGACTCTTACGGTGCGCACGCAACTCGCCGGCGGGCAGGTCGAGGTATCGGTGCTGGATAGCGGTCCCGGGCTGTCCGAAGAGGTGGCATCCCACTTGTTTGCGCCGTTCCTCACGACTAAGCCGGAGGGCATGGGGCTTGGGCTATCGATCTGCCGCTCGATCATCGAAAGCCACGGCGGAACCATCGACGTGACGTCGCATCCGGGCACCGGTGCGCACTTCCGCTTCAGCCTGCCTGTCGATAGCGAGGACGCCAATGCGTAACACCAGTCCGGGGCCGACCGTATTCGTGGTCGACGACGATGAGGCCGTGCGCGACTCGCTGGTCGTGCTGCTGGAGAACAAAGGCTACGCAGTGCGTGCCTTCGACTCCGCCAGTGGATTCCTGGCGCAGCACAGTGCGGAGCTGCATGGTTGCCTCCTGCTCGACATTCGCATGCCGGGGATGGACGGTATGGCGCTGCTCAAGCAATTGGCGACGAGCGGAACTTCGCTGCCCATCATCATGATCACCGGTCACGGCGACGTGCCGACGGCGGTGAAAGCGATGCACCAGGGCGCCTTCGACTTCCTGGAAAAGCCTTTCACCCAGGACATCATTCTGGACAGCGTGACGCGCGCACTGCAGGTAGGCGAGCAGGGGGACGAGGCCCGCGCCGCGGTCAGGGCCGTGGCGGCCCGTTTCGAGCGCCTGACCGACCGCGAACGCGAGGTGCTCGACCGCATGGTCGAGGGCATGACCAGCAAGGAGATCGCCCGCAAGCTGGAGATATCGCCGCGCACCGTCGAGATTCATCGCGCCCGCATCATGGAGAAGACCGAGGCGCGCACCCTGTCCAACCTGGTGCGCATGGCGCTGACCGCGGGCCTGGGCTGATCCAGGGCGATTCCCGCCCCTGGCCGCTACGTACTGGCCCGGATTGGCCGGGCGCGCCCATCCCTCTACGTTCCTGGCTGTCCGGCCACCGTGTTGCGGCCGGTTCCAGGCAGGTCGTAGTGAAGGCACTCGAACACTCCGCCGGCAGCAGCCACCTCTCCGGCGCGGCGCACAACACCGTGTTTGTCGTCGATGACGACAGCGCCGCGCTGGAGTCGTTCGGTGCCGTGCTGGAGAGCGGCGGCTTGGCACCCGTCCTGTTCCCGTCGTGCGAGCGGTTCCTGCACAGCAAGCCAGCGAGCAACTCGGGTTGCTTGCTGCTGGACGCCAACTTCGGCGGCATGAGCGGACTGCAACTTCTCGGCACGATGCAGTCCCAAGGCATCGAGTTTCCCACCATCTTTGTCATCGGGCGCTTCGACGCCGCCACGCAGTCGCGCGCCCTGCACACGCCGGGCGTGGTCGCGGTGTTGCACAAGCCGGTCACGCGCGAGGCATTGCTCCAGGCGGTGCAGGCGGCCCAGGCCTACCTGCCTCCGTCGCCTGTCTGACCGTGGGATCGGGAACAACCCGTACTTCTAACCCAGGTTAGGGTCGTCGGCGGACGGCAGGCCCACTATTCCGGTCATAGACATCGCGCATCAACGACCCAGGAGACCCGTCATGACCGCACTCAACGTTGCCTACCTCGCCCTCGCCGTCGGCGCTTGGTTCGCGTTCGCCATCGTCGTCGGCTACGTCACCCACCTCACCAACCCGAGCCCGAAGCACGTCGCGAAGGATCAGCGCGACTATCTCAACACCGCGGCCCCGGCGCGCGGCTAACGCACTTGGCGGCGCCAGGGGCCCGCGGGCCCCGGCGCTGCCGGTTCGACTTACGGCGCGTCCGCCGCCGCGTCGGCCTTCAGCCGCCCGGCGTCGAGGATGCGTAGGTGGCCGTGCCCCACCGCGACGATTGCATTCTCGCGCCAGGCCTTCAGGACCCGGCTGATGTGAACCGGCGTCAGGCCGAGCGCGTCGGCCAGATCCTGGTGATTCACCGGCAGGTCGCCCCGGCCTTGCGGCGCGGCGCGGGCCGCCATCCCGTTCAGTTCCAGCAGCAGATTGGCGAGGCGCTGGCGCGCGTCGCGCCGGCCAATATCAGCGAGGTGGCGGAAGGCGCATTCCTGTCCTGCCGCGGCGGAGCGCGCCCATGCCAGGGCTAGGTGCGGCACGCGCTCCGTGAGACGGACGGCCGCCGCCACGGGCAGGACGCACAGGGTCACGTCGGTCAACGCCTGGGCGCCGAACTGCATTGGTGCGTTGACGTCAAACGGCAGGCCGAGGATCGCGCCACGTACGCAAAAGGCGTCGATTTGGCGTTTGCCGTCCGGCAACAGGGTCTGCAGGAACGCCCAGCCGGAACGAATGGTGTAGATGCTGTTACACGGCTCGCCCTGGCGAAAGATCGCCTCACCGGCGGCGACTCGGCGCTCGCCGGCACGGATCGCCTCGAGGTCGTGCAGCTCATGGTCGGCCAGCGAGGCGCAGAGGGCGTCGCCGCGTGCCGGGCAGTTGGCGCAGGCCGTCGGCCGTGGCACCGGTGGCCGCCCGGCCCCGGATGCTGCGTTCATGGGTGCACCACCGGGGTCATTTGCCGCGCCAACCGGCCGGCGAAGAGCGTGCCGAACGACACGACGAGAACGATGACGGCCGCCTGGCCGAGGGAGAACGGCGCGCTGGTCAGGCCCAAAGCGGCCGAAGTGCGTGAGAGCATGAATCCTCCCGCGGATACGAGCCCGACTTTACGTGCGCGCACACGCCGGCAACCATTCGGAGGACTACCTAACGGCCGCGGTTGGAGGCGCCGCGCCGCCCGCATCCGTAGAGTCCACTACGCAACGGCCCGCATTGTGGTTGGGGGCGGCGGAAGCGATCTTTCGAGCAGAAGTCCTACTCTGGAGGATTCGAGAGATGTTGACCCGTCGTTTCCACATTGGCCACGCGCTCGGCATGGCGCTCTTCGCCGCAGCGGTCGCCGCGGCCCTCGTTCTCATCGCGCGCCCGGCGCAGCAAGCGTCGGACAGCGCCTCGCTGAACTTGACCGGCGCGGTCGCAGCCACCGCGGCCATCGGCCGACCGGCCACTGACGGTTAGTGCAACGTCACGCAGCACGCCATGGGCGTTGCCGGCGTTGCGGACCGTCACGGCGAGCGCCGCCAATGTCGAGTTGCGTGGTGCGGCTCTCAAGGATCTCGCGTCGGCCAATGTCCTGGCCGGCAAGGAACGGCTTTTCGTGTTGCCCTGGCCGGCCAGCCTCGGCGCCGGCGACCTGACCGCCTCCCTGACCGTCGCCTACGTCCGCTGAGCGACCGATGCAACGTCTGATCGCCGTTCTCGTCACCGTTCTCGCCGCGTCGCAACTGGCCGCCGGAAGCGCCGGTGCGCAGTGGATGTGGCGGTACGACGGACCCGCGCATAGCGGCGCATGGATGGTCGTTGGTGCGTTCTGGATGCTCTTGTTTTGGACGCTGGCGGCGATCGGCGCGGTGACCGTCGTCCGCTGGATCTTCGGCGGCCAGCCGAAAGGGCCCGCGGCCGAGCCGGTGGGGGCGCCTTCGCTCCCGGACCCCGCGAAGCCGCTCGCCTGAACAGGCTCGCTGCTGCAAAGGAAGATGCGGATGCTGCACGAGAAGACCGCCTGGATGCTGAGCGCCAGGCGCGAAGGCTGACGGCTGCGTGGCCGCTAACCCAAGGGATCCCCCGTGTTCGGTTCAATTGTCGTCCCCATCGACCTAACCGCCCCGAGCAGCTGGCGCTACGCCCTGCCAAAGGCGATCGAGCTTGCGGCGCCGGGCAATGGCAAGGTTGCCGTGGTCGCCGTCCTGCCGGAGTTGCGACTGCTCTTCGAGTCGGTCGAGGCGACGGCGGAACTCGATCGCGTCGCCGAACGGGCGCGTCGGCAACTGGCCGAAATCGTTGCCGCAGCCGACCATGGGGCCGCCGACGTGCAGCAAGAACTGCGCAGCGGCAGCATCACGCACGAGATCATCGGCGCCGCCAAGGCGCGCGGCGCCGACCTCATCGTGATGACGTCGCGGCGGCCTGAGATGAGGGACTATCCGATCGGGGCCAACGCCGCCCAAGTCGTCCGTCACGCACCCTGCTCGGTGTTGGTCCTGCGCTGATCGTACCGGCGCACGCGCAGACATCGGCGACCAAATCGCATCGACGATGTAGACCGCGCGATTCGCGGGCGGTACTTTCCCTTCGGATGCTCGTGCATAGCGATGTCCATCGGGACGCCGCCAAGGAACGAGCCTCGCCACAGCGAAAGGGACACTCGATGGCAAAAGGTCAAATGCGCTCCAATAAGGAGACGAAGAAGCCGAAGCAGGTGAAGGTCAAGGCCGCCGCCGCCGCTCCGGTGAAGGGCTCACCCGCTCCCGCCAAGAAGAAGTAACGCCGTTCCCTTCGGTCCTTCGGGACCGCGGGCGGCGACAAGCCACCGGATGGGGGAACTACTGGGAGCGCAACGGGACGTTGACGGCGACCGCTAGTTCCCCCTCATCTCTTGCGCCGCAACTGCGCCTCGTCGAAGCGCCCACCATCGCCTCGGCGCTTGCCTCCCTTGCCCTGCGCGGCCCACGGTCGTTCGATCTGGCGCGCGATCATTTTCTGCTCGGCAAACGCCTGGCTGCGCCGGAGGCGATGGCGCTGCCGTCGCACGCCAGCCACCTTCGGCGGAGTACGTCGCCGCGTTCCCGCAGAAATGAATCGCCCGGACAAAGGGCCGGGCGATTCACGGTTCGGCCGCAGGGGGAGGGGCTAGCGGCCGATCGGGCAATAGAAGGCGTCGAAGGCACTCACCGCCTCGTCGCGTTCGCGGCGCAGGCGCTGCATTGCACCGAAGCGCGCGATGGCGGTCTCGACGATGGCTTGGATGCAATTCGGGCCGAGGCCGCGCACGACGTACGACGCGACTCCGGCTTCGACTGCGGCGCCGATGATGGCGGCGTCGGCCTGATCGACGAACGCCACCACCGGCCAGCGGCTCTCGCGGGCGATGCGGAACACTTGCTCGCGCTGCGCGCGGGTCGGCGTGCCGAGATCGACGACGACCAACTCGGGATCCAGCGCGCGGACGACAGCGAGCGCGTCGCCGCGCCACGGGTCGAACCCGGCGACGCCGGTCCAGCCGGCGTCGTTCAGCTCATCGGTGAGAAGGGCCGCGCGCTCGGGCGTTGACGCTGCGATCAGGATGCCGTCGATACTCATGGGCGTTACCAATGCGGGTGAACTCATCCCCTACGCCTTGAGATAGCAAGACGCGCGCCACTCGCTGGGTGGGACCCCGCGACGCTCGCAGAGCCGCACAAACGCTGGAGACTTCGCATACGCCGGGCGTACCGGCATGGCAGCGCCTCGCACGCGGGTCATGCGCCTGCACAGCAGATGAGCAGTGCGGCCGTCAGGTTCCCAACAAATGCAGCACGACGTCGCGTCTGCGCGGCTCGATGCGATGCTCGAACAGGAACACGCCCTGCCAGGTACCTAGCTGCAGGCGACCCTGCATCACCGGAATCTGGATGTCGCTTTGCGTCAATGCGGAGCGGATGTGGGCCGGCATGTCGTCCGGTCCCTCGTTCTCGTGCCGATAGCCGGCGCCTTCCGGTGCGACGCGATCGAAGAACGCCTCGAGGTCGTGCGCGACGTCCGGATCGGCGTTCTCCTGGATCAGGAGAGTGGCGGACGTGTGGGGAATGAAGGCCGTCAGCATCCCGTCGCCGATGCCGGCGCCCGCCACCCAGTTGGACAGCGTGGCGGTGATTTCCTGTAGCCCGCGTCCGCGGCCGGGGATGGAAAGGCGGGTCATCGCCTGCTTCATGCGCGATGCGTATAGCACGGGTCGCGCGCGTGCTGACCAGGAGCCGCCACGCCACTGTGCGCGTTCAGCGGAGCAAGAATGAACATTGTTCATCGCATTGCCTTCGGTAGTGTACGGTGCGCCTCAATCGTGGACAGTGCTCGCGGCGCAAAATGAACGATGTTCATCTTGCCCGCCGGACCCATGGATCGCCCGGTCTGTCCGGTGTTGAACGATGTTCAGTTTGGCCTAGAATGGAGTTCGGATGGTTCGCACAATGGGTACCCGCGCTCCGCTCGGCCGGCGCGGACGCGAGGACGCGCGCGCGCGTCTGCGCGCGGCAGCGTGGACCGTATTCCGCCGGGAGGGGCTGGGCGGCACCACCGTGCGTGCCGTTGCCAGGGAAGCCGGCGCCGCGGTCGGCAGCCTCTACACCTACTACCCCGACAAAGCGGCGCTGCTGCAGGACCTGTCGCTGTCGGCGCTGGCCGAGCTTGGGCGCGAGGTGGCGGCGCGGCGCGCGCGGCCGCCGGTAGTCGCGGTCGCCGAAGCAACGCGCGCGATTTTTGGTGCCGGGACTCCGGGGGCGGCGCTGCTGCCGGTCCTGTTCCGCGCCGGACAAACCACCGGGACCGACTTTGGCCGCCGTGTCGCCGGACGCATCCTGACGGCGCTTGGCCCGCTCGCCGGCGAGCACCAGGCGCAGGCGCCGGCCGCGGCGGCGGCGCGCGCGCTCGCCGCCACCAGCTTCGTGTTCGGTCTGGCGCTGCTCGATTCGTCGGGATTGCTGGCGCGGCTCGAGGCCGAGCCGGAGCGTATCGTCGCCGCCTACCTCGCGCTGACCGCTAAGGCGTGACGCGCGGCGCGACGGGCTTCCACGCCAGGGCGCGGCCCTCGATCGTGGTCTGGTCGCGCTCGGAGACGTGCGGCACGATTTGGTCGCGCAGTTGGGCCGCGCGCGCCGCGTCCTGTCCGACCGAAGAAAACGTGCTCACCACCAGCCAGAAATACGCCTCACCGTAGTCCTGCGGCGCGCCGGCACCGGCCGCGAACATTTGCGCCACGCGCAGTTGTGCCGGGCCATAGTTCTGCTGTGCCGCGCGGTAGTACCAGCTGAACGCATCGCCCTCGTCCTTGGTCACGCCGTAGCCGTTGGCATACAGGCCGGCGAGGAAGAACTGGCCCTCGGCCAGACCGTGTTCGGCGGCGCGCCGTGCCCACGCCGCCGCCTGCCCGTAGTCGGCCGCGACGCCGCGCCCGGCGGCATAGAGGTAGGCGAGGGCGGCCTGTGAGGGCGCGTGTCCCGCATCGCCGGCACGGGTGAACCACACGGCCGCCTCGCGCTCGTCCTTGGGCACCCCGGTTCCTTCCAAGTAGGCGCTGGCGACGCGATAGGCGGCGACCGCGTGTCCGCCCTCGGCGGCGCGGCGCATCCACGCCAGGCCGGCGGCCGCATCGCGGCGCGTGCCGAGTCCGGCATTGGTGAGCCAGCCCAGCACGAACTGGGCGCGCACGTCGCCAAGCGGCGCAGCGTAGGTCAGCCACGCAATCGTCGATTCGAACTCCTGCGTCGCGTTGCGGCGGATGCCGGTGAGCGCGCCGTTGATCGACCGCGCCGCGTCGTCGCCGGTCGCTGCCGCTACCTCAAACCAACGCATCGCCGCCGCCATGTCGGGCGCCGGGCGGCCGTAACCGTTGGCATAGATGAGCGCCAGCACGACGGCGGCGCCACCGTCGCCGGTTTCCGCCTCGGGCCGCAGCTCATTCAACGCCACCCCGTACTCGGAAATACGGAAGGCCTCGAAGCCGATCATGAAATCGGCGCGAGACGGAGTCGCCGCTCCGGTCGCCGCCCCGGCCAAGCCGAGCACCACAGCCGCGCGCAGCAGGCGGGATCGCCGGAAGCACTGCATGGTGCGGCAGGGTAGGCGCGTGCGCCCGGGTGTCAATGCACCCCGGACTCTCTCCCCTGCAGAGAGGGAACTGCGGCGCACGCCGGCGGCGCGTGGTATGTACGCGCCAATCCTGAGTGCCGTTGGGGTCCTCCGTGCTTGCCAGTCTCGGCCTCAACCGGGCGTTTCTGACCAACCCAGTGACGTGGGTGGCGCTGGCGTTGTTGGCGGTGGCGTGGACGTCGGCGGTACGGGCCGACCGCAACTACGCGTACACGTGTTCGGTCAGCGCGCCGATCCACGGCGGGCCGGCCTACGGCGACGAGTATTACGCGCAGCGGACCGACAACATCGCCTACGAGGCGTGCCTCGGGCGCATACCCGAGCGCTGGGTCGGCCGCTGGCCGCTCACCGACTGCGCGCCGGGCGGACGGGCGCACTATTCCAGCGGTCAGCCGGCGCATTTCCCGCAGAAGTGCCGCCGCGATACCGGCAACTATTTTGTGTTCTGAGCCGTCCGGGCGTATTCCTACGGCCGAACAGGCATCACATGACCCTCGCGTTGGACAGCAAGGAAATGGCGGCGGAGGTATCCGCCGGCCGGCGCATGTTCACCCTGGTGCGGGTGAAGACGGTGCGCCACATCCTCAACTTCCTGCGTGCGCCGCTCGGTTGGGTGCTGTTGGCTACCCTGGTGTACGGGACGTGGTGGTACAGCACCATCCGCGTCGGCAACTTCCGCGCCTGCGCGGCGACGGCGACAACCATGGATCAGCAGCAGTTCCGCGACGTGGTCGCCGGCAATTCGCTGCCGGGTGGTGCCGCGTTCGCCCGGGCCTGCGCCGGAATGGCAGTGGTTGGTCCAAACTGGGCCGAGTTGCGATAGGAATGCGCGGATGAGCCTGATGCTCGACAGCAAGGAAGTAGCCGCGGACGTCTCCGCTGGGCGCCGCATGTTCACCCGGGTGCGGGTGAAGACCGCGCGCTACATCGCCGACTTCCTGCGCACGCCGCTCGCCTGGGTGCTGATCGCCGGCATACTCGGCGCGACGTGGTGGTACTCGGACCTGCGCCAGGGCAACTTCCGCGCCTGCGCCGCGACGTCGATCAACCTCGACCAGCGCACCTACGGCGAGACGATCAACGGCACCGGCGGCGTGCCGGGCGGCATGCAGTTCGTGCGCGCCTGCACTGGCCTCGCTCTGCCGGGCCCGAACTGGGCCTCACTCGGCCGATAGTTCCGCCGTACTCGCGCTTAACGCCTCGCCGCTCACGCGGGGTAGCCGCGACCCCGCATCGACACCATGCGGTTGCGGCGCCACGGCGCCAGCAACGCACGGAAGAAGCGCGCCACCAGCCGGAACGGCGCGGTGACAATGCGCGAAGCGAGCCACACCAGCCAGACGATGGCGGTGAGCACGAAGCCGACGAAGGACACCATTGCTTGGGCAAGGGTGAACACCGACCGCGCCAGTAGATTGCCGCCGCCGAACGAAAACTCCGAGTGGCGGCGGAAGCGCCGGCGCCGGATGGTGCGCTCGACCGTTTCCTCGCCGCCGGGACCTTCGGCCGGGCGCGTCGCGCCGGCGTCGTGGTCCTCGTCGTCGTCATTGCCGTCTCCGTCGCCGTCAACGACGAAGATGCGCACCCGCTCGCCCGTCTTGCCGATGTCAACTTCGAGGTCGGCGAGCGCGCTGACGATTTCCTCCGCGTCGGCGCCGCGCAGGGCGAACACGTCGATATCGATGCCCTTTTCCTTGAGGGCCGCCTGTACGCGGTCGCGCACCTCGCGCGGCAGCAGGCCGGACAGGCTGATCCCAGCCTTCAGCAACTTCACCGGCACCTTGATGCGGATGCGCTCCGACTTTCCTTCAGGCGTATCCTTATCGACGACGATATGCAGGTAGCGCGCGCCGGCATGGTGCGCGTCGTGCATGCGGTGCAGGTGGCGGCGCATGCGATGCAGTCCAGCGAACGGACCGGCGGCGGCAGGTTCCTCGCCACGGGCGGCGCCGTTCAGCGCGTTGAGTAGGCGCTCGGCCTCGTCGGCGTTGATCTTGCCTTCGCTCAGCATGTCGAGCACGCGGCGGCGTTCGTCACTCATCGGGCGGTCTCCTTGCGGCGGTTCGAAAGGGCGTGGCTCGCCTCATCGACCGAGATCTCCCCGGCGGCGAGGCGCTCCAGCGGCTCCGGCAGCGTGCTGGTGCGCGTCTCGACGAATTCGAGCTGCGCGGCGATGCGGTTCAGCCGGTTCTTGATCGTCGGGTAAGACACCCCGAACCATTCTTCCATGCGCTTGATGCTGCCGTGGCTGCGCGCGAAGGCGGCGAGGAACACCTGGTCGTCGGCGCCCAGCCGCGCCAGCGGCGGCAGCTCGAACGGCCCCTCGATGGCGATGCCGGTGTCGGCCATGCGCACGCGCTCGATCACGAAGGCTTGGTCGCCCACGAGCTGCGTCAGTTTCTCCCAATCGTGCGCGATGGTCGGGCCCAAGGTTGAATTCCGGAATGACCGTACGCCGGTTACTTAAGAAAATCAATTTAGAGATTAAGTTTCTTAAGAGTGGCCGCGCGATGCCGATTGGCGCCGGGCTTGAGCCGCCGCGGCGGGCACCCTAGGTTCGGCCCTTCATGGCGACAGAACTCACCTACGTTGCGGCGGTCGGGGCCGGAGTCGTCAGCTTCCTGTCGCCCTGCGTGTTGCCCCTGGTCCCCGCCTACCTGAGCTTCGTCGCCGGAACGAGCGTCGTGCCGGCCGGCGGCGATGCGGCAGCGGCTAGGGCCGCGCCGCGTGCGCTCCCGGCAGCCCTGGCGTGTGTATTCGGCTTCTCGGTGGTGTTCGTAGGGCTCGGCACCACCGCCAGCGCCCTCAGCGGCCTGCTGTTCGACAATCTCGGTTGGTTGGCGCGCGTCGCGGGCGTCGTCATCATCCTGTTCGGGCTGCACTACCTGGGGCTGTTCCGCCGCTTCGGCGTGCTCAGCTTCCTCGACCGCGATGTCCGCGTGCACGCCGCCCCCGCCTGGGCCGGTATCCCCGGCGCGTTCCTGGTTGGCGTCGCCTTCGCGTTCGGCTGGACGCCGTGCATCGGGCCGATCCTCGCCACCATCCTGACGCTGGCGGCGAGCAGCGACTCGCTGCAATACGGCGCCTCGTTGCTGGCCGCCTATTCGCTCGGCTTGGGCATTCCGTTCATCGCTGCAGCATTGATGCTGCGCCAGTTCCTGGCGTTCTCGCGCGGCTTCCGGCCCTATCTACGGCGGGTGGAGCAGGGCGCCGGGGTGATCCTGGTCGTCACCGGCGTGCTGATGTTCTTCGAGCGATTCTCGGCGCTCGGCTACTATCTACTCGACGCCTTCCCGGCGCTCGGCAACATCGGTTGAGCGCGCCGGCGGCAATGGCACGTACGGTTTGAACACCGCTTCGCCGGTCAGCCAGCGGGCGATGACATTCGGTTCCGCCAGGATCGTCGCAACCCCATCCGTCAGTTCGACCGTGCAGCGCTGCAGTCCTGCGTCGTCACACGCCTTGTGCAGTCCGACGGTCGCAGCCGAGGCCAGGATGCGCGGCCAGGTGAACACCAGCATCTTCTCGCGCTTGGCGTTCGGGTCGGTCAGTTCGTCCTCGCAGCGCTTGGCGTCATACGACGTATAGGCGCGGCAGTTGCGCGGCCGGTCGTTGTAGATGGAGCAGCCGCCGTCGGCGCCGAGCAGCGCGCACGGCACACGCGCGCGAATGCGAGCGTAGGGATCGAGGCCCGCCAGCTTGGGCGCGGTGGTCATCACCGCGGCGCGCAGCGTGGCATCGTTCTGCACCGCGGCGGCGACGCCGATCGCCTCGATGATCGTCACCTCGACGTTGACCCAGCAGCAGAACGAGCAGCCCTTGCGGCAGGCGATCTTCTTCTCGATGCCGGGTCCGTCGCGACTGGTGCGGAAAAACGTCTCGGTCGCGGTGTCGAGCACGCGCGCCGCGTCGCGATGCACCAGCGCAATCTCATCGCGCTGCTGTTCGGGCGACGCATGCGTACGCGCGCGGGTGATCGCCGTGCTGGCGTGGCGATAGGCGCCCATGCGCAGGCGCTCCAGCGCCTGGCGCTCGGCGTCGTTGAATCCGGTGATCAGGTCGGCCTGGTGGGGTGGTGCGGCCTTGCCGCGGCGTTTGGCTTCGCCCATCAGGGGCCTATCAGGGGTAGGGCGTGAATACGGTTTCGCCCGCCAGCCAGCGGCCGGTCGCGGATGCGTCGCTCGCCAGCAGGTGCAGCGCGGCCGTCAATTCGACGTTGCAGCTCTGCAGGTTCTCGGCGGCGCAGGCGCGGCGCACGCCGATGCTGATGGCGGTCTCGATCTTGCGCGGGAACGGCACGATCGGCACGGTCAGGTCCTCCTCCGCGGTGCCCGCCGTCATCAGCGCGCGCTCGCATGCCTTGGCGTCCACCGACACGAACGCGCGGCATCCGCCCGGGCGATCCTCATACACCTGGCAGGCACCGTCGGCGCCCAGCATCGGGCACGGATGTTTCTTGCGCCAGCGCTCGTGCGCTTCGACGTTGGCCGACGGCGCCACCGACGCGTGCACCGCCGGCGATTGGGCCGCGCGCCGCCACACCAGGATGGCCTCGATAATGGTCGCCTCGACCGCCATGTGGCAGCAAAAGGCGCAGCCTTTGCGGCACGCGACGGACTTGGCCAGGCGGATCATGTCGGCGTTCTGGCCGTAGGCAGAATCGACTTCGGCTTCCATCATGCCCATTGCGCCGGCCAGCACGTCGTGCAGTCGGTCGAGACGCGCCCGCTCGTCGTCAGCGGCGCACGCCGCCTGCAGCACTTCGCGCGTGCGCTCTTCGGCGAGCTTGCTCAGTGTGCCGAGGTGCGCCATCTCGCGCACGGCCTTGTTGGTGCCGGTGGCGCCGGCGACGGCCACAGGCATCACGGGCGCCCACGGGCGTCCGGAGTCCTTTGCCGCCTTGCGCTGCTTGGCTTGGCCCATGTCTCACTAGGCGCTGAGCAACTCACGCTCGTCCACTTGGTCGAGCTGCTCGGGCTTCAGGTGCGTCTCGGCGTAGCGGCGGTAGACGCCGGCCTCGACGAACAGGTGGAACAGGTCGGAGTCGATGTGCCCTTCGGCCTGCATCTTCTTCATGATCTTGAGCGACTGCGACAGCGTCATCGCCTTCTTGTACGGGCGGTCGGCGGCGGTGAGTGCCTCGTAGATGTCGGCGATCGCCATGATGCGCGCTGGGATCGACATGTCCTCGCGCTTCAGACCCTTGGGATAGCCCTTGCCGTCCATGCGCTCGTGGTGGCCGCCGGCGAATTCCGGCACGCGCCGCAGGTTGCGCGGGAACGGCAGCTGCTGGAGCATCTCGATCGTCACCACGACGTGGTCGGAGATGATCTTGCGCTCCTCGTTGTTGAGCGTGCCCTTGCGAATCGACAGGTTGTAGACCTCGTTCTCGCTTAGGAACGGCTGCTCCTTGCCGGTCCAGTCGCGCCAGCGCTGCGCGGCCACCTGCTTGATGCGCTCGATTTTTTCGTCGGCCAGGAACTCGCCGCCGATGTTGGCCGCCTCGATGAACGCGCGCTCCTGCTCCAGGCGTGCCAGCGTCGCGTCGAGCTCGGCTTTGCGCTCCGCCTCGGTGCCTTCGTTGGCGAGCTTCCCTTTCAGGTAGGTGATCTCGGCGTCGCGCTGCAACACGGTGAAGCGCGTCTGCACTGTGTGGATGCGATCGAAGATCGTCTCCAGCTTGGTGGACTTGTCCATCACGTACTCGGGCGTCGTGACCTTGCCGCAATCATGCATCCACGCCGCCATGTGGATCTCGTAGCGCTCGTCGTCGGTCAGGTCGAAGTCGGCGAACGGCCCGCTGCTGGCGGCGCACGCGGCGTCGGCGATCATGTCGGCCAGCACCGGCACGCGCTGGCAGTGGCCGGACGTGTACGGCGACTTGCGGTCGATGGCCGTGGCAATCAGTTGCACGAACGAATCGAGTAGCTTCTTCTGGCCTTCCAGGAGCTGGCGATTGTCGAGCGCAACCGCGGCCTGGCTGGACAGCGCCTCGACCAGCGACTGGGTGGCTAAATCGAAGGGCACGACGGTATTCGTCTGGTCGCGCGCGTTGATCAACTGCAGCACGCCGACGACCTGGCCCTCGTAGTTCTTCAGCGGCACGGTGAGGAACGACTTCGAGCGGTAGCCCGTGCGCTTGTCGAAGTTCACCGCGCCGGAGAAATCGAATCCCGCCTCGCTGTACGCGTCCGGGATGTTCACCAGCGCACCGGTGATCGCCACGTGGGTGGCGACGTTGTGGTGGTTGGGCTCGTTGGTGGCCGGGTCGCGCAGGGCGAGCGGCGCGAACGGCACCTTGTCGCCCGTCGTGCCGCCCATGGCGATGCCCAGGGTGTCGTTGCGCATGATGGCGAACGACAGAGACTCCTCGTCCTTCAGGTACAGCGTGCCGCCGTCGGCGTTGTAGATCGCCTTGGCCTCGACCAGGATCCGCTCCATGAGCCGGTCATGGTTGCGCTCGGCCGACAGGGCGATGCCCACGTCGATGAGCCGTCGCAGCACGGACCCCTGGTCCGCGGACGGTTGCGCGCTCGGATTCGCCATTGCGGTGACTTCCCCATGGGCGGCCAACTGGCCGTAGCCCCGCGATACCCCGCGGGCCCGGAACAAACCCAGATTGTTGGCAGTTTGGCCACCGCCGCGCAACTCGGCTGGGACCACGATTAGGCCAGGAACGGCCCAGGCGGCCAGGGCTAAGGCAGGCTAGGGGAGCGCCGTGGTGCCCGCGTAGGACATGACGGCGCAGTACTCGCCGGCCTGCTGGATGGCGCGGCAGCGCGCCTCGGCGTCGCCCCGGCTGGCCACCGGTCCGGCCATCAGGCGGAAATAGCGGCCCTCGCGCTCCTTGTCGAACACCGAGGTGCCCGGCCGCAGGCCGGACAACGGTTGCGGCATTTCGCGCGCTAGCGCCGCCCAACCCTCGGCCGCCGTCTCGACGCGGCGGTACGAAGCCAAGTGCAGGGCGAAGGCGCCCGTCTGTGCGACCGGTGCGGTAACGCCCGCCGCCGTCGGCGGAGGGGTGGCGCCGGGAGCGGCGGCAGTCGCCGCCGGGGCGGTTGCGGGCGTCGGCGGTCGTGCCGTCTGGCCCGGCAGCAGAGATAGCGGCGCGCCGCCAGCGACCGGCGGAGTCGCGGGTGTCGTTGCAGGCCGCGCGGCACCCGCGACGGGCGCCGGCACCGCGCCTTCGCGCGTGATCACGGTGAACAGTTGGGCGACCAACTCGTCGAGGTCGTCCTCGATCGCCACCAGGCGCTCGATAGACGGCTTCAGCACGTCAAACTGCTGCTGCAGTTGCGCCAAGCCTGCTTCGACACGCCGCATCCGGCCGGCGACGGTGTTGTCGTCCGCCGCTTCCATCGCCAGAAGGTTCGGCCGCGCCGCGGCGGGCGCCACAGGAGCAGGGGTGGCCACAACGGCGGGAGCCGGTGCCGCGGGTGGCGCCGCCGTCGGGGGTTGAACTGGGCGCGCCGCGGCCGCCCCAGCAACTGCAGGGGCGGCCGTGCGGGCGTCGGGCGTCAAAACGGGCGCGGCAGGTCCACCGGCCAGGGTCTCCGGCGGGCGCGCCGGAGGCACGGCCAGGTCCATTGCGTTGGTGGTTGGCCCCGGGCCTGCGGCCGCGGGAGCAGCCGTCGCCGCATCGGGAACTGCCGGCGCCGTGGGTGCCGCCGCCGCCACCTCGATGCCCGTCAGCGGACGGGTATCGCGCGGCGGCGCGGGCGGCATGGGTTCGGTCAGCGCCGGGCGGCGGCCAAAGTCCGGTATCCAAGACGCGATTCGAGCGCCAACGCGCTCGACGCTGGAGCAGCCGGTCACCGTGAGACTAGTGGCAAGCAGCGCGGCGATAAGCTTGGGCTGCGCCGCTCCGCGACTCGCCGTGGGCGAATCAAAGCCAGCGCTGCTTTCACAAAGGCTTAGGCGCCGGCTGATCTGAGGCACAAGATGTAGTATGCGCCGGGGGCCCTGCACATCAAGCAAAGCGGCGTCACAAGAGTGCTCGCGGCGGCGGGTGCCGTCGCTGGTTGTGTTGGAATTGGCATGACGCGGTCTCCGGTAGGTTGAAGGTATCGGTTCAGGCGGCCAGGTCAATCGGCCGGTCGTCGGTCTTGGTGGTGAGCGTATGCCAGCCATCGACCTTGCGCATGTTGATCTGGCCGGAGGCGAGCAGAGCCCAGAACAACATGGCCGCGGTTTCCGCTGACGGCAGCACGGTCTGGGTCTTGATCCGGCGCTTGAACTCCTCGTGGAGGCGTTCGATGGCGTTCGATGT
>CAMDCA010000044.1 GCA_945889645.1 Rhizobium sp. Q54 | reverse complement strand
AAGTCCCTACTGCGCGTCGCCGCAGAACGAACCACCGAAAGCCTTTGGCAGCGAGTCGGACAGCTACTCGATCGCTTCACGCCAGCAGAGTGCGTCAACTACATCCACCACGCCGGATACGTCACAACGTGATCGCAAAATGCTCTAGTCGGTGACCGCTTCGAGATCGCCGGCGTGCCGCAGGATGGCGACGCGCAGCTTGTTGAGCGCCTCCTGTTCGATCTGCCGCACGCGCTCTTTGCTGATGCCGAGCGAGTCCCCGAGCGATTCGAGCGTGCGGGCACGATCGACCAAACGCCGTTCGCGCACGATGGTCTGCTCGCGCGGGCTCAACTCCAAGAGAGCGTCGGCGATCCAGCGCGACCGCGCGGCGCGGTCGTGGTTGGTACGAACGATGTCCTCGGGGCCGGGGCCCTCGTCGGGCAGCACGTCCTGCCACTCCGCATCGCCCTCTTCCGCCAACGGTGCGTTCAGGGACCGATCCGACGCCGCCAGGCGATCCCGCATGGCGTTCACGTCACGGAGTGGCACGCGTAGCACGTGGGCGATCTCCGCCGCCGCCGCCGGGCTGGCCGCGCTGACGCCGGCACGCTCGATGCGGGCCTGCAGGCGGCGCAGGTTGAAGAACAGCGACTTTTGCGCCGCCGTCGTGCCGGTGCGGACGATTGACCAGTTGCGCAGGACGTATTCCTGGATGGCGGAGCGAATCCACCAGCTGGCATAGGTCGAGAAACGCACCTCGCGCTCCGGATCGAAGCGCGCCGCCGCCTGCATGAGGCCGACGTTGCCCTCCTGGACGAGGTCGGACTGCAGCAAGCCATAGGCGCGGTAGCGCGCGGCGATGCTGATCACCAGGCGCATATGCGGCTCGACCAGCCGGTGCAGAGCGCGGACGTCGCGATTCTTGGACCAACGGCGCGCCAGCGCTAGCTCGTCGTCACGCTCAAGAAGCGGAACCTTCATGGCGGACCGGACGAACTGGCGAATCGCCAGTTTGCCCTCGCGGGTGTCGATGTAGCTCATAATTCTTGCCCGGTTTGCAGCGCGGCCGCCGGGGAGCGGCACGCCGGGGACGCGAATCCCGCCGAGGCGGGAAAAAAACGCCCCCGAACGGAACCGCCGGGAGCACATGTAATAGTGTAGTCATTTCCTCGGGTATTACAAGGGCCGAGGGCCGCTCTCCCCCTGGTGAATGTCGCAATTCCGCCGCAAATCGCGGGTGGAACGATTTGAATAAGATACTGCTGAAGTAGGACTTTTCGTTCCGCTCAAGCTGCGGAACGCGAAACGAAGTGCCCAGGCGGCGGCTGCCGGGCCTAGGCTTCGATCCAGTCGACGGCCTTGCCGTCGTAATCGAAGCACACTGCGTTCAGCGTGCCGCCGCGACCGGCGCCGCCGTCGATGGTGGCGCCAAAGGCCTCGAGATCCAGGCCGTCTCGCGAGCGGCTGAAGCCGCGCACAACGCGGCGGAAGCTCTCGAACGCGCTGATGCCGGTGAAGTAGCCAGAGCCCCACCAGAAGGCATCGCCCTGTTGCTTCAACGGCAGGTTCGGATCGACCCCCGCGGCAACAAACAGAAGTTCCTGCCCGTCGGTCAGCGCCGCGCGGCGCAGGGCCGAGAACAACTCGTCGTGGCCGGGATGGGCGTGCATCGCGTTGCGCACGTGTCCGGTCCACTTGGAGATGGCCAGCGCCCCCTCGCGGCAGGCGATCTTGGCGTCGCGCAAATCCTGCCGATAGGCGGTCAGTGTCGCGCCCAAGCCCTGGCCGAGCATCCAGTCGAGGATCTCGCCCGGACTGGTGGCGAACTGTAGCTGCAGCAGCTTGCGCCACATCTCTTCCTGCGCGCCGCGCAGAAAGGCGACGTCGCAGGAGAACACGCCGGGGCGCGCGATGAGAGACCGGCGGAAGGCCAGCATGTGGTCCTGAACCGCGACGGGGTCCGGGCCGTGGCCCAGGTAGTTGCCGAGGTAGACGAGGCGATCACCGGGGGCGAACCGTTCGGCCAGAACGTCGTGCAGCGCGGCGAGGCGCTGGGCCTCGCCGTGAATGGCGCCGATCGCCCAGACCCGGCGGCCCGGCGCGAGCACGGCAAAGAAACTGCCCGGGTCAGCGGCCACGTTAATGCGTCCGGAAGGCCGACACGGAGCGCGAAACTCTCCGCCGGCGGTTGGCTCGTGCCGCCGCACCCTGCCGTGCGACAACAGAGTACGACGTGCCTGAGGGTCAGGCGGCGCGCAACACCTTTTCCAGGCGCTCGGTCGCCGCGGCTTCGTCGATCTTCTCGACCGCTGCAAGCTCGCGCGCTAGGCGCTCCAGCGCTGCTTCGTAGATCTGCCGCTCGCTGTAGGACTGGTCCGGCTGGTTGGCCGAGCGGTGCAGGTCGCGGATTACTTCGGCGATCGACACCGGATTGCCCGAGTTGATCTTGGCCTCATACTCCTGGGCGCGGCGGCTCCACATGGTGCGCTTGACGCGAGCGCGCCCCTTTAGGGTCGCGAGGGCCGAATCCATGATCTTGGGCGTCGACAGCTTGCGCATGCCGACGTGCTTTGCCTTCGACACCGGCACGCGCAGCGTCATCTTGTCCTTCTCGAAGGTGATGACGAACAGTTTGACGTGCATGCCGGCGATCTCCTGGCGTTCGACCGCCTGGATGAAGCCAACGCCGTGGGTCGGATAGACGATGTAGTCCTTGGCGCCGAACTCTGCCAATGCCTCGGCATGCTCCTTGGAGCGTGTCTTGGCCGACGGCGGCTTGGCGGCAGCGATCGGTTGTATTTTGGCTACTACGCGCGCGGCCTCCGGCCGCTCGACTACTTTCCGTACCACTGGACCCTTTCCAGGCCGCGGCGCCGCCTTGGGCGCCGCTTTTACTGACACATTCTTCTCGACCGCCGGCTTGGTGGCGGCTTTGGGGGCTACCTTGGGGGCTACTTTGAGCGCTGCCTTGGGAGCCGACCGTGTCGGGGCGGGCGGACGCCGCGTTGCGGCGGCGGCTGGGCGCGCCTGCGGGCGCGCGGGACGCGTGGCTGCGGCGCCTGCCTTTGCCGCTGTGCGCTCGGCAGGACGCTTGGTCTTGCTCTTCGGCGTCACGGTTTTCATGCTCCTGAAGTCCCAAATCACGGCCGCGAGAAAAGCTGCGCCATCGTTCGCCGCCGATTTGCTGGCGATCGCCGGTCTTGGCCCGTCTTTATCCGCTGCTCCCTACCTTTGTGTGACAACATAGCACAAAACGAGGTCAGAACCTAGTCCGCGGCCGTTCGGTGGCCGGTTAGACCGGTCAAACCGCAGATTCGCACGGAATCGGCCTGTCGGTCGGGAAGGGGCGCAACGCCTTGGCAACCGTGCATTTGAACGGTCGTTCGGTGGAGTTGCGGGCGGCACCGACGACCCCTCTCCTGTGGGTAATTCGCGGGGAGGCGGAGCTTCCCGGAACTAAGTACGGGTGCGGCGTCGGCGTGTGCGGCGTCTGCACCGTTCATCTGGACGGCAAGGCGGTGAAGGCCTGCCAAGTCACCCTGGCCGAATCAGACGGCCGGTCCGTCACCACCATCGAAGGACTGGCCGAACAGGGCCACCGGGCGATCGCGGCCTGGATCGACGAGCAAGTACCGCAATGCGGCTATTGCCAGCCAGCGATGGTGATGGCTGCCGCCGCCGCCGTAACGCCCGGCGCGGGTAGTTCTGCGACCGCTCGGGCGATGTCGGAGGTCCTGTGCCGCTGCGGCAGTTACACGCGCGTGCGGCGTGCCCTAGCCCGTCTCGCAGTAACGCAGGCGCCGCGTGCGGGCGCAGCCCCGAAAGCGGTCGCCACGCCGGGGCCGGCGCATGTTCTGAATCCATGGGTGGCGATCGCGGAGGACGGCACGGTCATCGTCCGCATCGACCGCGCCGAGATGGGACAGGGCGCGCTGACCGGCCTCGCCATGCTGGTCGCCGAAGAACTCGAGGCGGATTGGAGCACGGTGCGCACCGAGTTCGCACCGGTCGATTCGGCCTACGCCAATCCGATGTTCGGCGAGCAGTCCACCGGCGGCAGCACGAGCATCCGGTCGAGCTACGAACCTCTGCGGCGTGCGGGTGCTGCCGCGCGCGAGATGTTGGTCGCGGCTGCCGCCTGGCAATGGAAGGTCACGCTCAACGAGTGCCGCGCCGAGCAGGGTGCAGTGCGCCACTTGCCAAGCAACAAGGTGGTGGGGTTTGGTGCGTTGGCGGAAGCGGCGGCGCGGCTGAACGCGCCCGCTGCGCCGACACTCAAAGCACCGTCGGCATTTCGCCTGATCGGCAAGCCGACGCACCGTATCGAAGTGCCGGGCCACGTGCGCGGCGAGACGCGCTTTGGCATCGACGTGCGTATGCCGAAGCAAGTGTACGCAGTCCTGCGCCGGCCACCGCACTCCGATGCGGTGCTGCTCAGCGAAGACCGTAAAGCAGCTTCCGCGACCCCGGGGGTGCTGCAGGTACGCGATGTCGCGGCGGGAATAGCCGTCATCGCTGAAACGCCATGGGCCGCACTGGCCGGCCGCGAGGCGCTGAAGGCGCAGTGGAAGCTGGATGGGATGGCCGACAGCGCAGCCATCGCCCGAACCCTGGCGGTAGGGCTTGCAACCCCGGGCCGCATCGCGCGCAAGGCCGGCGATGTCGATACGGTTCTGCGGCGCGCAGCAGCGGTGGTCGATGCGACCTACGCCACGCCATTTCAGGCGCACGCGCCGATGGAGCCGATGAACTGCACCGTCCATATCGACGGCAAACGCGCCGACGTTTGGGTCGGCACCCAGTCGCTTGCCGACGTGCGAGCGGTCGTCGCGGAGGCCGCCGGCTTTCCCGTCCGTGCCGTCACCGCGCACGCGATGTTCCTCGGCGGCTCGTTCGGGCGGCGCATGGAGTCGGACTTCGTCGCCGAGGCGGCACAGATCGCCAGGCTCGTCGATCGGCCGGTGCAACTGCTGTGGTCACGCGATGACGATATGCGGCATGGCTCATTCCGCCCGGCCAATCGCGCCAGCTTGCGTGGCAGCCTCGATGCCGGCGGCCAGATCGAGGCGCTGGCAATGAAATTTGCCGGGCCCGGCATGTCGCTCGACGGCGTCAACATGCTTTACGCCATCCCGAACACGCGCGAGGAGCAAGTGCGCGTAGAGCTACCGGTTGCATTGAGTGCCTGGCGTGCCGTCGGTGCCAGCCAGAACGGATTCATTGTCGAAGGCTTCATCGACGAGCTCGCGCACGCGGCCGGTGCCGATCCGCTTGCCTTCCGGCTGGCACATTTGGCCGGCCAACCGCGGCTAGCGGGCGTGTTGCAGCGCGTAGCCACCGAGGCGCGCTGGCACGAACCGTTGGGCCCAGGGCGTGGGCGTGGCATCGCCGCGTACCGCTCGTTCGGCAGCTACGTCGCGGTCGTCGCAGAAGTCACGGCGCGACCCGCCGGCGTGCCGCGCGTCGATCGCATCGTCATGGCGGCGGATTGCGGCGTGATCGTGAACCCCGACGCGGTAGCGGCGCAGATGGAGGGAGCGGCGATCTTCGCGCTGGGCGCGACTCTCCTGAGCGAAATCACGTTCCGCAACGGCGCCGTGGTGGAGAGCAGCTTCGCCGACTACCCGATCGTGCGGTACGCCGAGGCGCCGCTGGTCGAGGTACATCTGGTGGCGAGCGACGAGGCACCGGGCGGTGCCGGCGAGCCGGGCGTCCCGCCGCTGGCGCCCGCAGTGGTCAATGCGATCTTCGCCGCAACCGGCAAGCGCGTGCGCGCACTGCCGGTGCGGATGGGCGGGTGACTAGTCGCCCTTGCCGGGGTTCGGGGAGAAGTACTTCTCCAACTTACCCTTCTCGTCCTTGAACTTGTCGGCGTCGGCCGGCGCGTCCTTGCGGCGCGTGATGTTCGGCCACGCGGCGGCGAACTTACGATTGAGCTCGATCAGCGAGCTGACGTCGGTACCCTTGGTGTCGGGCACGATGGCCTCCACCGGGCACTCAGGCTCGCACACGCCGCAGTCGATGCACTCATCTGGGTGGATGACGAGCATGTTCTCGCCCTCGTAGAAGCAGTCGACCGGGCACACCTCGACGCAGTCGGTGTACTTGCACTTGATGCAGTTCTCGTTGACGACGTACGTCATCGCTCTCTCTGAAGGGTTGTGAAGCGGTTGTTGCAGCGTTGTATGCCGCTGAATCTGTGCTCGTCTAGGCGGGAGTCAAGTCTTCGAGGCCTAGGCGCGCCAGCACGCGCTTGCGCGCCGCCCCGGCGTCGCGATCGGAAACGTAGAGAAGCCCGCTGATCCGCCGCAGCAGGGTCGATTCGTAGTGGTGCAGCACGCCGTCGGCGTAGGCCACCTCCCACAGAATCTCGAGAATTCCCGTACGTTCGTCGGGGCCATAGGCCTCCTTCAAGACGCGCGTGAAACGCACCAAGTGGTTCGCCTCGGCCTGGGCCTTTTCGGCTTCCTGGATCAGCGCGCGCGCCTCGGCGGCGGTCAGGCCAAAGTGGCGCGTCAGCGCGCCTTCGATTGCGGCACGCTCCTTGTCGGCGAACGTGCCGTCGAGCAGCGCGGCCTCGACCAGCAAGGCGGCCGCCGCGAGGTTGCGGTCCCACGCGGCGCCGGACCGGTCGGACTCTTGGGGACGCGGGCTGGCGCCGCTCCCGAACAGGCTGCGGATGCGATCGAGCATTTGAAGAGTTCCGTTTGCGGCCAGCGGTCTACTACGGCACGGCGGCGAATGCCACCGGCGCGGCAAAGCTCTGGCGGATCAGGACTCTTCGCCCGGGTCAAAACCCTGTAGGCGATCGATGGCGCGCCGGTCGGCCTTGGTCGGACGGCCGTCGCCCGGGTCGCGCAGGCCTGGCGATTTTTCCTCCGGCGGGAGCGGGACGGGCGGCGACAGATCCTCGTACAGCAGACGCGCCTCGGCGTAGGGGCCGCGACGGTTCCCCAACGCCAGCACTTTGATGACGCGAATGTGCGGGCCGAGCGGGAAGGTCAGCACATCGCCGACGCGGATGACGTGCCTCGCCTTGGCCACGGGGTTGCCGTTGCTGCGCACGCGATGCGACGCGCACGCCTCGGCCGCCAACGTGCGGCTCTTGAAGAAGCGTGCGAACCACAGCCAGCGATCGATGCGCAGCGCCTCGGTCATGCGCCGCGGCGCGGAGTGATCTTGCTGAGGGCGGCGAACGGCGAATTCTCGACGGGCTGCGGCGGCCGCGCGCGCCGATGGTGTGGACGCCGCACCGGTACCGGCACAAATGCGGGCCCAGCTTCGGTGTCGAGGCGCCGGAAGCCAATGCCGAGGACAACGTCTTCGAACAACTGGCGTGAGCAAGCCACCAGCGCATAGAGATCCGGAGACAGCGCAACCGGACCCTTGCGGGCGCGCTGCGCCATGGTGGCAGCAAGGCGCTCGATCATATCGACGCGAATGGCGCGGGAAGCGAACACCAGGTAACCGCCGGCCTGGTAGTAGCCGAGCGCGAGGGCGGGATCGACGTCGAGCGACACGCGTCCCGGCGGCAGCGCCTGCGGCAGCGGCGTCAGGCGATGATGCACCGCCCATAGCAGCGCGCCCAGCGCCGCGGGCCGCGCCTTGAGCAGAGAAGGCACGAACACCGCATGCGCGCCGAGGCGAACGCCGCGCGCGCCCAGCGCCTTGCGCTCCGCGTGCGATAGCGCCGTTACCTGTTCCGCGACGCGCGAGCGCGGCAATAGGCCAAGACCTTCGTGGAGTTGGAACGCGACGCCCCGCACTGTGCCTGTGAGGCCTTCGCCGATCAGGCGATCGAGAGGACCCAGGACGCGGGCGAAGTGGCCGTCCAGCCACCGGTCCAGTCGGGTCTCCACGTCGATGCGCAGCGCACCTTCGAGCAGGTCGCCGTCGGCTAGAACCAGTCGCGGGGTGCGCGCCGTCGGGCCGGGCTGCAGGTGCGCTACCGGAGCGCCGCGCCACAACAGGGTGGCACTGGCGTCCAAAACGAATGCGTCGTCCGGCTCTCCGACGATCTTCGAGGCGCGGTTGCGAATCTCGGGCCGCAAGGAACGTTGCGCGGCGGTGCGCAGCATGCGCGCCTCGGACGACGAGTCCGATACTTCGGCGACGAAACGGAATCCCGCCAGGCGTCCGATCGGGTGCCCTTCGACCGAGACGACGCCGTCGTCACCGATTTCGCTGAGGAGGTCGCTGCTATCGCCGAGCTTGCGCGACAGCACCGCACTGCGGCGATCGACGAAGCGTTGGGTCAGGCGTTCGTGCAGCGCATCCGACAGCCGATCTTCGATCTCGCGTGTGCGGCCCTGCCAGTGCAGCGCGTCGCGCAGCCAGCCGGTGCGGTGGCATACATAGGTCCAAGTCCGGATGTGGGCGATGCGCGCTGCCAGCGTGTCGATGTCGCCATCGGTGCGATCGATGCGCGCCACATGGTCTGCCAACCACTGGGTCGGCAGCATGGCCTCGGGACCGGCGAGGAAATCGTGGATGCGGCCGAGCAGCCGGGTGTGCGACTCGGTCATGGTCTTGCGGTAGTCGGGGATCTGGCAGACGTCCCACAACAGCCGTACCGCCGCGGAACCGCGGATCTCGCGCGCGGCCGACAGCGTTTCGAACACTTGCTGGTCGAGGGCGCGGCGCGGGCGCAGCACGAACTTGCGCCACTCCTCGGGCGGCAGCTCTTCCAGGCTGTCGAGCAACGCCTGGGGCGAGGCGAAATGCAGCGCGCTGTTGCGCCAGAAGATGGCGCGCACCTGATCGAAGCGATGATTCTCGACCCGCTCGATCATCTCCGGTTCGAACTCGGGCGCGCGGCCGGTGGTACTGAACCAGCCGTCGGTCAGGTGGCGGCCGGCGCGGCCGGCGATCTGGCCGACCTCGGGCGGGTACAGCTTGCGCTGGTGCGCGCCGTCGAACTTGCTGGTGGCAGCGAACGCGACGTTCTCCAGGTGCAGGTTGAGGCCCATGCCGATTGCGTCGGTAGCGACCAGGAAGTCGACCTCGCCGCTTTCGAACATGTCCACTTGGGCGTTGCGGGTGCGCGGACTCAACGCGCCGAGCACGACGGCGGCGCCGCCGCGCTGGCGCCGCACGACCTCGGCAATGGCGTAGACGTCGTCGGCCGAGAACGCGACCACCGCACTGCGGCGATCGAGGCGCGCGAGCTTGCGGTGGCCGGCGTAGCGCAACGTGGAGAGGCGCGGGCGGGCGACGAACTCGGCCTCAGGAATCAGGTGACGTAGCACGCTGCGGATGGTCTCGGCGCCGAGGAGCATCGTCTCCTGGCGGCCACGCGCGTGCAGGATGCGGTCGGTGAACACATGACCGCGCTCGGGGTCGGCGGCGAGTTGGATTTCATCGACGGCAAGAAAGTCGAAGCCGCGATCGACCGGCATCGACTCAACCGTACACACGAAGTGCGTGGCACCAGGCGGTAGAATCTTTTCCTCGCCGGTGACGAGGGCGACCGACGCGGCACCCTTGGCGGCCGCGACGCGGTCGTAGATCTCGCGCGCCAGCAAGCGCAGCGGCAGGCCGATGATGCCGGTGCCGTGGCCGAGCAGGCGCTCGACCGCGAGATGGGTCTTACCGGTGTTGGTGGGACCTAGAACGGCCACAACGCGGCCGCCGAACGGCTGCATGACCCCGGATTCCTACCACGTCTTCATCCCCGCGCTCACCCAGGCTTGCAACACCCTCGCGCGGGGCCCGCGGGATCAGGTCGTCGGCTGCTCGCCGGTCGGGCGTGGGCCACGGCGGCGGGCGCGCGGCTGTGCGGCCGTTGCGTCCGCGGCGAAGTCAAAGCTTGGCTGCTCGCTGCCGTCGTCGATCGGCGATCCGTCGGGCCACGGAGCGAACGGCCACGGCATGACGTCGGTGCGGAAGGTCAGGAAGCGGAAAATCTCGTAGATGTATGTCGACAGGCTTTGCGCGAACGGCGCCGCATTGTCGAACAGGCGGCCGCTAACAGCACGGAACAGGAACTGCACCACGATGAACACGACGAGGATCAAATCCACGACGTGCAGGATGACCGCGAACAGCACCATGAACACCAAGCGCTGCCAGGTGGTCTGGTTCTTTAGATGATTGGCAGCAGTTTGCGGATCCATCGGTCTCTCCCCTCAAGCACGTTGCCGCCGGCCGGGCAAACCCGCTGGCGGCACGGCAACTTAGTCCGTCACGTCGGCGGCGGCCGCCCCGGTATTCACGGTGCGCGTGCGTGCGTCGTCCGGCGCGCCGGTCGGCCAAGGCGCGAACGGCCAAGGCATGTCTTCAGTGCGGAACGTCTGGAAGCGGACGATCTCGTACACGTAGGTCGCGAGACTCTGTCCGAACGTTGTTCCGGCGCTCAACACACGGCCGGTGATGGCCTTGCTGAGGAACTGCACGCACGCGACCACGAACAAAATGAATTCGGCGATGTTGAACGCGATGGCGAACAAGATCATGAACACGAGGCGGAGCCAGACGCTCTCGCCACGCGGTGCGGTACGATTGTCCATGGCAGCTTCCAGGGTACGAGTTGGGCCTTGCAGGCGGACGCCGCTTTCAACACAGCGTGCTCAAAGTAGATAGGCAGGCCGGGGCAGACTACAAGCACCCTTAGCCCCGCGCCGCGATCCGCGCTAGGTGGACCGGGTCCCGCAGCTCCTTCAACGCATCACGGGCGATCCACCGGGCCGGGGCGGTGTCGCGCGCCAGAATGCGCTCGGCGGTGGCGATTGCGGCGGCATTCAGGGCTCGGTTGCGCTTGCCGATCTGGCGCAGCGCCCAGTTGACCGCCTTCTTGACCACGCGGCGCGGATCGTCGGCGGCACGTTCGATCCGCTTGAGGAACGGCTGGAAGTCCTTGTCGGCGGCGTCCTTGGCGTAAACAGCCAGCCACGCCATGGTGGCGAAGCCGGCGCGGCGCACGAACTCCTCCTCGCGCTTGCTCCAGGCCAAGGCCTTGCCCCAGGCGTTGGGCAGCTTGGTGACCAGGCTGGCGCAGAAGCCGTCGCACACGTCCCACGAGGTGAGTTCGCCGACCCAGGTCTCGAGGACCGAATCGTCGAACTCGGCTGGTACGGCGATCATCGGCGCCAGCAGGCGGCACTCCGGGATGCCGGTGCGCCACAGCGCGAGAGCGAGTTCCTGGTCGCGGCCGATCTCCTTGGCCAGACCACGGATGAAGGGCATCGGCAGGCCGAAGGCATTGGCCACGTCGATGCCATAGCGCGCCTTGCCGGCGACGGCGGCCGGATCGGCGTGGGCCGCCATACGGGCCAGAACCGCGGCTTTCGTCAGCGGGGGCTTGGCTTTCGGCCCCTTCGGCGGTGTTGGCCGCAATTTGTTAACCATTCCGGACCCATAGTAGAGTTGGTTCGTATGTCCTGGCTCAAGAACGTGCGCCTTCTCCTGACCAAGCCGGTGCCCCCGGCGTGGCCCGAGAATTCCTTGCCCACGGCCAAGACTGAGGTCGCCGCGGGCGGGAAATCGGCGCCGCGCCCGCCGGCGGTCGCGACGCCCCCCTCGCCACTCCTGGCCGCACAGGCGGCTGCGGCCAAGGCAGCAGCGCAGATCGTGCGCCGGGAGCAAGCGGCCACCTCAGCCCGCGAACTCCTGAAGTCCATCGGGGTGCAGGTGCCCAAGGGCACGGTCGCCACTACTGCCCCCGTCCCGGCCGCCTCGGCAGCGGCCGCATCGCGGCCGCTAGTGCTGACTCCCCAGCGCAAGGCCCTCCTGACCGAGGCCATGCACCACTGGGCCAACGGCCATGCCATCTATGAACGGCTGGACCCTGGACTGAAGGCCCGCATCCACGCCATCGCCGAGCGCCTCGCGCCCAAGTAGCTCGCGCCCGGCAGCCTTGACGGCCGCCCGCGCAAACCCTTACAAACTCCCGTCGCGCCGAGAAGGCGCGCCACGGTAAGTATCTTTGGCCCGGGCTACCCGGGCCGATCACAGGTTCATTCCATGACCAGACAGTGCGAGCTCACCGGCACCAAGCCGATGGTGGGGCGGAACGTCAGCCACGCCAACAACAAGACCAAGCGCCGCTTCCTGCCCAACCTGCAGGAGACTTCGCTGTTGAGTGACTCGCTCGGCCGTACGGTGCGTCTGCGCTTGACCACGGCTGCTCTGCGCACCGTCGAGAAGCAGGGCGGCCTCGACGCCTTCCTGCGCAAGGCGAGCGACGAGAAGCTGTCGCTGCGCGCCCGCCGCCTGAAGCGCCTGATCGAGAACCGCCCCGAGTAGTACTCCCGCGCCAAGGCGGCGCGGTCAGGGCATCCAGAACTGCAGCAACAAGGTGCGCTGAAGCGCGCCGAAGTTGTCGTCCGACAGCACGAACACGCGCGTGCCGCCCTCGGGCGCTGCGACTGCGTCGATTCCTTCGAAATTGTCGACCTGCATCGGCGGCAACAACCGCGCGATCTCTTCTCCGATCAGGCGTGCGCCGTCGCGAATGTCAGCGGCCCGCAGGCGCACGATGCGGGCGGCGCGATCGAAGATCGTGAAGCGGCGTTCCAACACCAGCACGTCGCCATTGGCGAGCGTGGTGGCGTCGGTCGGATTGAATCCGGGTGCCGCGACATAGTGCACTGTCTCGGCCGGACGATCTCCGGTGGCGAGGATCCACCCCAGCATCGCACCGTCATCCAGATAGCCTTCGCTGATCGCGAGCACGCGGCCGTCCGCCAGCGTCGTCATCGCCTCCAGGCCCTGATTGGTCGGAGCGCGCGCAACGGCCGGCGGCGTCGGCTCGATGACCGGGCGCGCGGCAGTGGGACGGCCATTGGCATCGAGGGCAAAGCGCAACACGCGATGCTCGCGCTCAAACCCGACCAGCGCCGCCCCCCGGAGTAGCGCGAGCGACTCGGCATCGGAGCGCGGCGGCACCAGCGCCTTGCCGTCGACGTCCAGCATCGGCGTCAGGTCGCCATGCTCAACCCCGACCAGCATGCCGGCGGCGTCGTACAGCAAGTCCATCTGGAACCACGCCGCGCGGTCGGTGATGGCGAGCACGTGCGTGCCGTCCTTGGACACGCGCAGCGCCGACAGGCCTCCGAATGCGGCGCTGTTGCCGGCCAGCTTGAGGCCGCCGCGATAGGTCAGCGCACCCACCGTAGTGCGGTGCGCACCACCGAAATCGAGATCGATCGGAGTGCCGATCACCGTCACCTCGGCGGCATCGGCGGCGCCAATCCACAGGGCGCATGCGGCCGCCAAAATGGGTGCGGCGCGCTTCATTGTTCAGTGCAAGCGCTTCTTGGAACGTTTACCCGGCGCGGTGGGCGCTTCGTCGAACAGCTGTGCCAGCTGGTCCATCATCGCGCCACCGAGCTGCTCGGTGTCGACGATGGTGACGGCGCGGCGGTAGTAGCGCGTCACGTCGTGGCCGATGCCGATGGCGACAAGCTCGACCGGCGAGCGCGTCTCGATCCAGTTGATGACCTGGCGCAGGTGATGATCGAGGTAGTGCCCGGCGTTCGCCGACAACGTCGAGTCGTCCACCGGCGCGCCGTCCGAGATCACCATCAGAATGCGGCGCTCCTCCGGCCGCACCAGCAGCCGCTGGTGCGCCCACAGCAGCGCCTCGCCGTCGATGTTCTCCTTGAGCAGGCCTTCCTTCAGCATCAGGCCGAGCTTGCGGCGCGCGCGCCGCAGCGGCTCGTCGGCGTTCTTGTAGATGACGTGGCGCAAATCGTTCAGGCGGCCGGGATTGGGCGTCTTGCCTTCGGCCACCCAGCGATCGCGGGCGTGACCGCCTTTCCACGCCCGCGTGGTGAAGCCGAGGATTTCGGTCTTCACGCCGCAGCGCTCCAGAGTGCGGCCGAGAATATCGGCACACATAGCCGCCACCGTGATGGGACGGCCGCGCATCGAGCCCGAGTTGTCGAGCAGCAGGGTGACCACTGTGTCGCGGAAGTCGGTTTCCTTCTCCTGCTTGTACGACAGCGGGTTGTCGGGATTGGCGACAATGCGCGCCAAGCGGGCCGAATCGATCACGCCTTCGTCGAGGTCGAACGCCCACGAACGCACCTGCTTGGCGAGCAGCAGGCGCTGCAGCCGGTTGGCGAGGCGGCCGATGATGTTCTGGAACTGGTGCAACTGCTGATCGAGATTGGCGCGCAGGCGCGCGAGTTCTTCCGCGTCGGCCAATTCGGCGGCATCGACCGTCTCGTCGAACTCCTCGGTGAACGGGCGATACGGCGGCTCGTTGTGCCCCAACGGCGCGAAGTCCGGCCAGTGCGGGCGCTGAGCGCCGCCCGGCTGCTCGGCGCCGGAACCGGCCATTTCGCTGCCAGAATCCGGCTGCGCACCGCCCTCGACTTCGCCCGCGCTGGCGTCCGATCCGGAGGTGAATACGGTCGGCTCGCCCTCGCTGTCGCCGTCCTTGCCGCTGTCGTTGTCGCCGTCGTCGGGATCGTCCTGCTTGTCGTCCTTCTTCGGGTCCTCACGCTTCGGGATCGACGGCTGATCGTCGAGGCCAAGATCGCGCAAAACGTCACGGACGGCTTCGCCATAGGCCGCCTGGTCGTCCAGCGTGCGGCCGAGAGCGGCCACGCGCGGGCCGGCGTGCTGCTCGATGTAGTCACGCCACAGGTTGGCGATGTGGCGCGGGCCGGCCGGCAGCGTGCGTCCGGTCAGGTGCTCGCGCAGCACCATGCGCAGGCCCAGCGCGAGCGGCGCCTGCTCGCGGCTCTCGGCCCGGTCGTAACCGCCGGCCGACACTTCGTGGGCGTTCCACGAGTCGATGTTGCGCGCCAGTCCCGCGAGTTCGCGGCTGCCCAGCGCCTCGACGCGTGCCTGCTCGCAGGCGTCGAACGCCAGACGGGCCTCGACGCCGCTCGGCGCGCCCGCGGCATGCATCGCCTCGTCGTGATGACGCAGACGCACGGCAAACGAGTCGGCGGCGCCGCGCAGCTCGGCAACCTCGACCGCACTCGGGGCGCGCGCCGGCTGCGGCAGTTGAATGCGCGTACCGACCAGTTGCGGCGCTTCGTTGGCGTATACGACACTGAGGTCGCGGCGCTCGGCAATTGCAGCGGTGGCCGCCGCTACCGCGCGGCGCAGCTTGGCGTCCGATGTCTCGGCTTCGGACACGGTGACGGCCTACTGCCGCCGGATGGCGGACTCAGGCAACTCTTGGCCGAAGCAGCGTTGGTAGTACTCGGCGATCACCGGGCGCTCGACCTCGTCGCACTTGTTGAGGAACGTCAGCCGGAAGGCAAGCGCGACGTCGCCAAAGATGCCGGCGTTTTCGGCCCACGTGATGACGGTGCGCGGTGACATGACAGTCGAGATGTCGCCAGCCATGAAGCCAGCACGCGTCAGATCCGCCATCGTCACCATCTGCGCCACCACTTTGCGCTTCTCCGGCGTCGTGTAGGCCGGCACCTTGGCGAGCACGATTTCGACCTCGGCGTCATGCGGCAGATAGTTGAGCGTCGCCACCACGTTCCAGCGGTCCATCTGACCCTGATTGATTTGCTGGGTGCCGTGATACAGGCCGGTCGTGTCGCCCAAGCCGATGGTGTTGGTGGTCGAGAATAGGCGGAACGCCTTGTGTGGATGCAGCACGCGGGTCTGGTCGAGCAGCGTCAAGCGGCCGTCGGCCTCGAGCACGCGCTGGATGACGAACATCACGTCGGGGCGGCCAGCGTCGTACTCGTCGAACACAAGCGCGCAGGCCGACTGCAGCGCCCACGGCAGAATGCCCTCGCGGAACTCGGTGACCTGGCGGCCATCGCGCACGACGATGGCGTCCTTGCCGATCAGGTCGATGCGGCTGATGTGGCTGTCGAGGTTGACGCGGATGCACGCCCAGTTCAGGCGCGCCGCCACCTGCTCGATGTGCGTCGACTTACCGGTGCCGTGGAAGCCTTGCAGCATGACGCGCCGGTTGAAGGCGAAGCCAGCCAGAATGGCGAGCGTCGTCTCGCGGTCGAAGCGGTACGACTCATCGATCGGCGGCACATGTTCGTTGGGTTGCGAGAACGCTGGCACCTGAAAGTCGCAGTCGATGCCGAACGCCTGGCGCGGATCGACCTTGATGTCGGGCACAGAAAGGATGTGCGGGTGCTCTTCGCGGGCAGCAGTCATGATCTATTTCGGCTTCCAAAGTTGGGCGGCGCAACTCCGCGCCGGAGGTTGTGTGCCGTCACGCGGTGCGCGCACGCACCAGCGTTCGATAGGCTTCGTTGACGTCCTTCAGCTGGTCCTCGCCGCCGCGGTCACCGCCGTTGAGGTCGGGGTGATAGCGCTTCACGAGCTCCTTGTAGCGATGCTTGATCTCCTTCAGCGTCGAGCCAGGGCCGAGATTGAGCTTGGCCAGAGCGCTGCGCTGTTCGGGCGGCACTGTGGGCTCCGGCGCCTTCGGCCGCACGCGCTTGGCGAAGGCACCGACCGCATCACGCAGATGGCTGCCCAGCATTTCGTCCATGGCCGCTACGCCGATCGGCCCCAGCCCGAACGGCCAGGTCGGCCGGTGGCCGGTAACGTCGTCCTTCTGGTAGCGCTCGATGTCGCTCTGGCTCATGCCGGCGAAGAAGTCCCACGCTGCGTTGTAGGCCCGGGCGTGATCCAAGCAAAACCAGCGCGATTCGGACATGCGGTCGCGCGAGTGCGGCGCCCGAAAGGCGGCCTCGGCCTCGCAGCCGGCCACGTCGCAAGGACGCGGCTCGACCGACGGTTCATCCTTGGCGTTGAGAAGTTTTCGGCGCTTCACGGCAATCCGCGGACGTAGGGCAAGAGCGTCAGTATGGGAATTCGACCCCAGGGGTGCAAGGCGAGGAGCGCGGAAAAGGCCGGAAATTCCGTGGCCCCAGGTCCCGTGGCACGCTTGACGAGTCCGCGGACCAACTTTACCTAATACAGTAAGAACTCCATGATTCTTCCCATCATCACAGCCCCCGACCGTCGGCTTAAGGTCAAGTCCCAGCCGGTGGCGAAGGTGGATGACGAGGTCCGCCGCCTGCTCGACGACATGGTCGAGACCATGCGCGCGGCGCCGGGCATCGGACTGTCCGCGATCCAGGTGGGTGTCGCCAAGCGTGCCCTGGTGGTGGAGCTGGACGAACAGGCGAAGCTTGCCTCCGAGCAAGAGCCGGTCGCGCCGGAAGGCCCGCATACCACGCGCTACCTGATCAACCCGGAGATCATCTGGTCCTCGGAAAAGATCGTGTTCTGCGAGGAAGGCTGCCTGTCGTTGCCGGACCAGTTCGCCGAAATCGAGCGGCCCGCCGACATCACGGTGAGGTACCTAGATTACGACGGTCAGCCGCAGGAGCTCCAGGCGACGGGAATGCTGGGGCGCTGCATCCAGCACGAGATGGATCACCTCGATGGCGTCCTGCTCGTCGATCGTCTGTCGGCCGTGCGCCGGCACATGATCCTGCGCAAGCTCGCAAAGGCGCGCAAACAGGAACAGCCGGTCACCGCCTAAGGCGGGTGCCGTGATGAAGGTCGTCTTCCTGGGTACGCCGGCCTTCGCCGTGCAGACCCTGAACGCCATCCTCCACGCCGGCCACACGGTGGTCGCCGTCTACACCCAGCCGCCCCGCGCGGCGGGCCGCGGACAGCACGTGTCCAAGTCGCCGGTAATGATCACCGCCGAAAACCACGCTATCCCGGTCCACACGCCGAAGACGCTGAAGGAAGCAGCGGAACAGGCGACGTTCGCCGCACTGGGAGCCGATGTCGGCGTAGTGGTGGCGTACGGCATGATCCTGCCGCAGGCGATCCTGTCGGCACCGCGCTTCGGCTGCCTCAACCTGCATGCATCCCTGCTGCCGCGCTGGCGCGGCGCGGCGCCCATCCAGCGCGCGGTGATGGCCGGCGACGATCGCTTCGGCGCCAGCGTCATGCAGATGGACGCCGGCCTGGATACCGGCGCCGTGCTGCTCGAGGACGAAATCGCGGTCGGACAGCGCCCGACCGCCGGTATCGTGCACGACGCCTTGGCCGAACGCGGGGCGGCGCTGATGGTCGATGCGTTGGCGCGGCTCGAAGCCGGCACCATTGTCGCCACGCCGCAACCGGCGGACGGCGTCACCTACGCCAAGAAGATCACCAACGCCGAGACGGTCATCGACTGGACCCGGCCGGCGATCGAGATCGACCGCCAGGTGCGCGCATTCGCACCAACGCCGGGTGCATGGTTCGAGGCCGACAGCAACCGCGTACGCCTGCTCGAAGCGGACGTCGTGCCTGGCGCGACCGGCGCGCCGGGAAAGGTGCTGGACGCGGCGCCTATCGTCGCATGCGGCACCGGCGGCCTGCGCCTGCTGCGCGTGCAGCGCGAGGGCAAGAAGCCGATGACCGCGGCTGACTGGTTGCGCGGCTTCGCGCTGCCCGCCGGCACCGTTTTGCGCCGCGGCGCGGTCTAGCCGTGCCGCGCTACAAGATCGTCATTGAATACGATGGCACTGGATTCGCCGGCTGGCAGCGCCAGGCCAACGGGCCGTCGGTGCAGGAATGCCTGGAGCGCGCGATCCTGGGATTCTGCGCCGAGGAGACGGCCGTGGTCGGCGCCGGCCGTACCGACGCGGGCGTTCACGCCCTGGCCCAGGTGGCGCATTTCGATTTGACTGTCTCGCGCTCGCCGCACACCGTACGCGCCGCGATCAACGACCATCTGCGCCGCGGAAACGAAGGACCGCGCCGCGTCGTCGTGCTGGCGGCCGAAGAAGTGGCGGACGACTTTCACGCGCGCTTCTCGGCGACCGGGCGGCGCTACGTCTATCGCATTGCCAACCGCGTCTCACCGCTCGCGCTGGACCGTGATCGTGCCTGGCAGATCCTGAACCCGCTGGATGACGGCGCGATGCACGCGGCCGCACAGCGCCTAGTCGGCAAGCACGACTTCACCACCTTCCGCTCGGTGCAGTGCCAGTCGCCGTCGCCGGTGAAGACGCTTGATCGCCTCGCCGTGACGCGCGACGACGATGAAGTACGCATCGAGGCCGCCGCACGCTCGTTCCTGCACAACCAGGTGCGTGCCTTTGTCGGCACGCTGGTGCAGGTGGGCGAAGGAAAATGGTCGGCGGAGGATGTCAGCGCTGCGTTGGAAGCGCGCGAGCGGTCCGCCTGCGGGCCCACCGCCCCACCCCAAGGCCTGTACCTGGCGGCGGTCCGCTACGAGCCTAGAGCACTTTGAGATCGGGTTGAATCGCGGGGGATTCACGTGAGGGCGCAGGTGTGATTCAAGATGCTGGCTGGGAGATGGAGGCCAGCATGAATGCCGAAACCTTACTCTGGTGATTTGCGCGGACGAGTGATCGCGGTCGTGGA
>CAMDCA010000043.1 GCA_945889645.1 Rhizobium sp. Q54 | reverse complement strand
CGCCCGCAACCGCCGCCTCGCCCGCGACTTCGAGCGCTACGCCAGAACCGTCGTCGCCTTCGTTCGCCTCGCCATGATCCGCATCATGCTCCGGCGCCTGACCAGGCCAATCCCTTGCCGCTGAATCTCAACTTCTTGGATCGGCTCTTAGTCTAGAAGACGCGGTTGAACCAGAGCAGGGAGAGGGCGGCCGAGAGCAACGTCAGCGCCGCGGCGATGCCGGCGAAGAGCGCCGTAACCTCGGTCTCCTTGGTCTCGGTGAAGAACTCGCGGTTGAGGGTCTGATAGACCTCGACTAGTTCATCGGCCGAGCTGGCGTGGAAGTACGCACCGCGGGTGATCTCCGCCACTTGGCGCAGGGCTTCCTCGTTGAGGACCGAGCGCTGGCGCTGGCCGCCGAATTCGGCGACGCCGCCGCCCGGCTGCGAGCCAAAGCCGACGGTGAACACCTTGACGCCGTAGTCGCCGGCAAGACGCGCCGCCACCAGCGGATCGACGCCGGCGTTGGTGTTGCCGTCCGTCAGCGCAATGATGATGGCGTTCTGATAGGTGCCCGGCAAAACGGCGGTGTGCGGCTTAGGCTCCGGACGGCCCGGCGTACCCGGCTGGCCCAGTTGCTGACCGCGTTGCTGCTGCACCTGGTCGCGCGGACCGCCCTGACCGAGGTCGATATCCGCATCCGGGAAAAGGGTCTTGAGCGAGATCAGGATGCCGCTGCCCAGCGCCGTGCCGCGCTGCAGCTGCAGGCGGTCGATGGTGGCGACCAGATCCTCGCGGCTCAGCGTCGGCGATTGCACCAGAAAAGCGGTGCCGGCAAACGCCGTGATGCCGATCTTCACGTCATGCGGCTGCATCTCGATGAACTTCTTGGCGGCCAGCTGTGCCGCCTCGATGCGAGTCGGCTCAACGTCGGCGGCGCGCATGCTGCCCGACACGTCGAGGGTCAGCATGACGTCCGACGTGCGTGATGGAAGAGTCAGCACCATCTGTGGACGCGCCGTTGCGAGCAGCATCACGGTGAGTGCGGTCAGCAGAAGCACGGGCGGCACGTGGCGCCGGAAGCGCGAGCCGGTCCCCATCGCCGCGCGTACCATGTTGAGGTTGGCGTAGCGAACCGCCGCGCGTTTCTTGCGCGCCAGAATGAGCAGGTACAGCCCCACCATCGCCGGGAGGGCGAGCAGGAACCAAAGGAAATTGACCCAGATAAAGCTCATTTTGCTGCTCCTGCGACGGCGGCCGCGCGGGACGCCGAGGATCCCCGGATGCGCCGTTTCCGCATGTCGGTGAAGCGCAGGACGGAATCGACGATGTCGTCCTGCGTCGAAAGCTCAATGGCATCAACGCCCGCGCGGCTCAGGCCTTCGCGCACCTCAAACTCACGCTGCTCGGCAGCATGGGCGAAGCGCTTGCGGAAGCCACGGTCGGTGGTGTCGACGAAAATCTGCTCGCCAGATTCCGAATCCTGCATGAGGAACAGGCCGAGCGGCGGCAACTCGACCTCCATCGGATCGAACGGCCGCACCGCGAGAATCTCGTGACGCTGGCCAAGCATGGAAAGCGGACTTGCCCAACCGGGCGCGCTGACAAAATCCGAAATCAAGAATACGAACGAGCGGCTGTGGATGATCTGCAACGCTGCGCGCAGGAACTCCGACAAGTCTGTGGGCGGCGCCTTGGCGACTTCGGGACGGCTGGTCAGCGCATCGAGGATGTGCAGGACATGCCGTCGCCCGGTCGACGGCGGAATGACCGTGTCGACGCCGCCGCCGTAGATCAGCGCCCCGACACGATTGCCGTGGCGCGTCAGGACGCGGGCGATCATGGCGGTGAACTCGGTCAGCACCGAACGCTTGGTCACCTCGCCCGAGCCGAAGTCCATCGACGGACTCATGTCGAGCAGGAACCACGCCGTAATCTCGCGGTCCTCGTTGTACTGACGGACGTAGGGGATCTGCAGGCGCGCGGTTACGTTCCAGTCGATGTGGCGCACGTCGTCGTGCGTCTGGTATTCGCGCAAGTCAGCGAGATCCAGGCCGAAGCCGCGGAACAGCGTCCGGTAGTTCCCCTGCAGATAGCCGTCGAGGCGACGGAGAACCGTCCACTCGAGGCGGCGCAGGATCGCTTCAGGATCTGGCCGCGACTCGGACATGAGACTCCATCGGCTTCTCGGGTGCCGGCAGGCGCTGCATGATCTTGCCGATCACGTCGTCCGCTGACATGCCCTTGGCCAGCGCCTCGTAGGACAGCACGATGCGGTGACGCAGGATGTCCGGCACCAGATCGGTGACGTCCTGCGGCACGACGTAGTCGCGCCCACGCAGGAAGCCCAGCGCCCGGGACGCTTCGATCAGGTGAATGCTGCCGCGCGGGCTCGCGCCGAAGTGGATGAACTGTCCGAGATCGGCCAGCCCCACCGAGGCCGGATTGCGCGTCGCAGCGACCAACTTGACCGCGTGCGTAATCAAGTCGGGATCGACGAAGCACTTGCGGCAGTCGGCCTGCAGCGCCGCGAGCTGCTCGGTGGTGCACACCGACGAAACCGTCTGCATCACGCCGGTGACGCGCTCGACGATGACGAACTCCTGCTCCAGGGTCGGATAGCCGACCAGGACCTTCATCATGAAGCGATCGACCTGCGCCTCGGGCAGCGGATAGGTGCCTTCGGTTTCGATCGGGTTCTGCGTCGCCATGACGAGGAACGGCTCGGGCACCTTGTGGGTCTCGCCGGCGATGGTGACCTGGTGCTCCTGCATGACTTCGAGCAGCGCGCTCTGAACCTTGGCGGGTGCGCGGTTGATTTCGTCCGCCAGCAGCAGGTTGCAGAACACCGGGCCGAGCGACGTGGCGAACTCGCCGGTGCGCTGGTTGTAGATGCGCGTGCCTACGAGGTCGGCCGGAACCAGGTCGGGCGTGAACTGAATGCGCTTGAACTGGCCGCGCACCGTCTTCGCCAGCGTGTTGACGGTCAGGGTCTTGGCAAGACCCGGCACGCCTTCGACCAGCAAGTGGCCCTGCGCCAACAGCGCAACGAGGACGCGCTCCAAGAAGTGGTCCTGTCCGACCACGACCTTCTTGAGCTCGTAGAGGATGCGCTCCATCAGCGCGGCGACGCCGTCACCCTTGGGGATGTTCTTTTCCATGGACCTGTCGGTTGCTTAGGAAGGGACGCTTAGAACGGACTCAGGCCGGCAGCACCGGCCGCATTTTCGATCGGCACCGCGAAACCGATACCAACGAAGAAGCGCTCAGTGGTCGGATTCAAAATTGCCGTCACGATGCCCAGCACCTCGCCATTGCGGTTGACCAACGGCCCGCCGGAGTTGCCCGGATTGGCCGCGGCGTCGAACTGGATCAGGTTGCGCAGCTTGACCTCGCCGTTCTGCACGTAGTCACGGCGCAGGCCGGATACGACGCCGGTGGACACCGACGGACCGATGCCGAACGGAAAGCCGACCGCAGCGACTTCGTCGCCGGGGCGCAGGCCGCGCGTCGACGTCAGGGTTGCCGGGAATAGTTCTTCCGGCAGGTTCAACACCTTAATCACCGCAAGGTCGTCCTGCGGCTGGGCACCGATGATCACGGCCGGCGACGTAAAGCCGTCCCAGAACGTCACCGTCAGATGCTCGGCCGCTGCGGCGACATGCAGGTTGGTCAGGATGGTGCCGTCCTCATTGATGAGGACGCCGGTACCAATTGTTTCATCGACGCGCGCGATGTCAGTCGCCGCGCCATCGGCGTGCACATCGCCATCAACGCGCACGACGGAGCGGATGATGGTGTCGTATGCCACCGCGCCCATCGATGGCGCGGGTGGACGATGTTCGAGCGTGTAGAGCACCGCGCCGTTGATGTCGCGCTGGCTCAGGTGCTGCGGCTCCGGTGTTATCCAGGCGTATGCCGTCACCGCGAAGACAGCGAACAGGCCACTGAACGCGAACTGCACCGCCTTTTCGTGGCGCGATTGGAAGCCCTGCCACCACTTGCGCACGATGCGATGCATCGGCTCTTCGGGCGGCAACGGCGTGAGAACCGCGTAGCCGCTCGCGGGACGAACGGAGCCGCTGTAGAGCGCTCTCTTTTTCATGCTGTTCCTGGCCCCCGCCTGGAAGCGAATTGAGGACATTGAGAACTTCCCGCGTGCGGAACGCAAGGCAGCCACAGCCCGGGGATCGAACACATTTGTATCAGCTTGTTGCTGTACTCCACCGGAACCGTCGTCGTTTCCGGAGGCCCGGCTGATGACAGGCGCCTTACGCCGGAATCAGGGAAATCCCGAGTCTCCGGGCAGCAGTGGCAAGCGCCTCATCGCGCGTCGCCAACGGCAGCTGGCGCCGCAGTGCCAAGTCCAAGTACGCGGCGTCGTAGGCGGAAAGTCGCTCATGGCGCGCGAGGGTCAGTACGGGCCCAAAGGCACCGCCGCCATTGTCGGGGTCCATCGTGAGATCAAGGCCACCAAGTCCTTGGATAAATGCCGCGAGACGCAACGCATCGACGCGGCCGCGGCGCGCCGCCGAGCACAGGCCGTTCGCGACTTCAAGAAACCAGTGGGCCGGCACATGCGCGCCGGAACTGCCGACCGCCGTCCGCAGGTCCACCCCGGCGTCCGTCCGCTCGTCGGCGAAACACCATGCCAGCGCGGCCGATGCATCGAGAACAAGACTCAGGTACGCCGACCCTGGTCGATGAGGTCCTTGAGGCAAACGCCCTCCAGCCGTGTGTCCTTGGTCAGGTCGTCAAAGCGGCGCCAAGCTTCCTCGCGGCGCGCGAGCAGGTTCGGGTCGGCAACCTGCGATTTGGCTCCCACCAGCCGTGCTACGGGCGTGCCGTGGCGGGTGATGGTGATGCTCTCCCCCGCTTCGACCCGGTCGAGAAGTGCGGAAAGGTGTGTCTTGGCGTCGAACGCCCCGACGGTGGTGGGCTGCGTCTTGTCGTCCATGGGCCCCTCCGATTTCAACTAGTTTAAACTAGTTGACCAGCGGGCCAAAGCTCCTCGCGCGGGCGTTTCTTGTGGCCCGGGGAACCCCCGCGTATAAAGTCGCGCTTTGATGAAGCCCCCCGCGCCCGCCGCGGCCTCGCCGGACCCCTTTCCGCACCGGGATTTGCTTGGAATCGAAGGCCTGACGGCCGAGCAAATCGCCTATTTGCTGGATAAGTCGGAGTCCTACGTCGCCCAGAACCGCAAGGTCGACAAGCGTTCGGCGCTGATGCGCGGGCGCACTCTCATCAATCTGTTCTTCGAAAGCTCCACCCGCACGCGCACGTCGTTCGAACTCGCTGGCAAGCGCCTGGGCGCCGACGTCATCAACATGTCGGCCGAAGGCTCGTCGATCAAGAAGGGCGAGACCCTGATCGACACCGCGATGACCTTGAACGCCATGCACCCCGACGTATTGGTGGTGCGGCATCAGGAGTCCGGCGCGGTCGCCTTGCTGTCGAGGAAAGTCAGCTGTGCCGTCATCAACGCCGGCGACGGCAGCCACGAGCATCCGACCCAGGCGCTGCTCGACGCGCTCACCATCCGTCGCCGCAAGGGACGCATCGCCGGACTGGTGGTGGCGATCTGCGGCGACATCCTGCACAGCCGCGTCGCGCGCTCGAACATCCAGCTACTGAACATCATGGGCGCGCGCGTGCGCGTGGTCGCTCCGCCAACTCTCATTCCTTCTGGCGCCGCACAGCTCGGCGTCGAGGTGTTCCACGACATGCGCAAAGGACTTGCCGGCTGCGACATCGTCATGATGTTGCGCCTGCAGTCCGAGCGCATGCAGGGCAGCTATGTACCTTCGATCAGCGAGTACTTCCACTTCTTTGGCCTCGACATCGAGAAGCTCGGGCATGCCAAACCCGACGCCATGGTCATGCACCCGGGCCCGATGAACCGCGGCGTCGAGATCGACACCGAGATCGCCGACGACATCTCGCGCAGCGCAATCGCCGAGCAGGTCGAGATGGGCGTGGCGGTGCGCATGGCGGTGCTCGATGCGCTCAGCGCACGCCTGCCGAACTTCGCGCCGGCGGACACCCGCACATGAGCGCCCCCCTCGCCTTCATCAACGCACGCTTGCTCGATCCCGCCACCGGCCTCGACACGGAGGGCGGCACCGTCCTGGTCGTTGACGGCAAGATCGCCGCTGCAGGCGCCGACGTGCGCCCCGACAAGGGCGCCACAACGATCGACTGCCGCGGCCACTGCTTGGCGCCGGGCCTTGTCGATATGCGCGTGTTCCTCGGCGAGCCGGGCTTCGAAGAGAAAGAGACTCTCGCGTCGGCCGGCCGCGCAGCAGCAGCAGGCGGCATCACGACCCTGGTAGGCCAGCCGCAGACCGATCCCGTGATGGACGAGCCCGCGCTGCTCAGCTTCATCATGCGGCGCGCGTTCGACACCTGTGCGGTCAACGTCGTCTCGATGGCGGCCATCACCAAGGGCCTGGAAGGCAAGGAGATGACCGAAATGGGTCTTCTCGCCGAGGCCGGCGCGGTCGCCTTCACCGATGGCGTCAAGGCCGTCGCCGACGCGCAGGTGATGCGGCGCGCGCTGTCGTACGCGACCGGGTGGAACCTCCTTGTCGTCCAGCACGCGGAGGAGCCCTCTCTCGCGCGCGGCGGTGCGATGAATGAAGGCGAGGTCGCCAGCCGACTCGGCCTCAAGGGCATTCCCGCCGTGGCCGAAGTGATGCTGCTGGAACGCGACCTGCGCCTCGCCGAGCTCACCGGCGCGCGCTACCACGCCGCATGCCTGTCGACCGGTGAAGCAGTCGCCGCGATGCGCCGCGCCAAGGACCGTGGCGTTCGCGCCACGTGCGGTGTCGCCGCCCACCACTTCGCGTTGAACGAGAACGAAGTCGGCGAGTACCGAACGTTCGCCAAAGTCACGCCGCCGCTGCGGTCGGAAGAGGACCGCGCCGCCGTGGTCGCGGCAATTGCCGACGGCACGGTGGACGTCATCGTCTCCGACCACTCGCCGCAAGACCAGGAGAGCAAGCGCCAGCCGTTCCCGACCGCCGAGCCAGGTATCGCCGGGTTGCAGACTCTTCTGCCGCTCGCGCTCGAACTGGTGCACGGCAAGCATGTCCGCCTGCTCGACCTGCTCGCCAAGATGACGATCAATCCGGCGCGCATGCTCGGCCTGCCGTCGGGCCGGCTCGCCAAGGGCGCGCCCGCCGACCTGGTGCTATTCGACCTCGATGTGCCGTGGCGCATCTCCGAAGCCGGACTGCGGTCCAAGTCGAAGAACACTCCGTTCGACGGGCGACCGGTGCAGGGGCGCGTGCTGCGCACCGTGGTCGGCGGCGAAACGGTCTTCGACTTCGCGGCCGGGGCCGCCTAGACAGCCGATCCGGGTTGGCCTTGTCGGAGGACGCGACCCTTTCGCTGGCCATCGTGCTCGGCTACTTGCTCGGCTCGATTCCGTTCGGCTTGTTGCTACCCAAGCTCGCCGGATTCGGCGATATCCGCCGCATCGGCTCCGGCAACATCGGCGCCACCAACGTCCTGCGCACCGGCTCCAAGAAATTGGCGCTCGCGGTCCTACTGTTGGATGTCGGCAAGGGCGCGCTCGCCGTGGTCATCGCCGCGGGCTTGGGTGAGGCGCCGGCGTACCTCACGGCCGGCATCGCCGTCGTCTTCGGCCACCTGTTCCCCGTTTGGCTGCGCCGCGACCGGCGCGGACTCGTTTCTCTGCTCGTCATCATTGCCGGCATGGCGATGGCGCTGACGCAGTCGTCGGTGCCACTGCAGGTGCTTGGCGTCGTGCTGTTGCTCACGGCGTCGGTAACGGCATGGGGCGGCAAAGGGGTCGCCACGACACTCGGCATCCTGCTCGCCGCGGCGTGGCCGGTTGGCGCTCTGGCGGCAATCACCTGGCTGGCGGGAGCGGTCGTGTTCCGCCGCTCCTCCATGGGTGCCCTGTCCGCCATGGTCGCAGCGCCCTTGTATGCGGCGTGGCTCACAGACTCACAGCACGCGGCCTTTGCATTGTTCCTATCGCTGGTGGTGATCCTGCGGCACATGGACAACATCCGGCGCCTGATTCGGGGCGAAGAGGCCCGCATCAGCTTGAGCGGAGCACCAAAACCGTGATGCACGCCGAGTCTCTGTACCGCGAACCCAGCCGCGACCTGTCGGAGGCGGAACGCGTCGATTGGTTGCGCCTGCTACGCAGCGAGAACGTCGGCCCTGTCACTTTTTTCGCGTTGCTACGCCGCTATGGGTCGGCGGCCGAGTCTCTTTCCGCACTGCCTACATTGGCGCGCAAGGGCGGCCGCGCGTCGTTGCGCATCGCCCCGCGCGAAGAGGCAGAGCGCGAGTTGGACGCTACCCGCCAGGCCGGAGCACGGTTGATTGCGCACGGCGAGCGCGACTACCCCAGCGGCCTCGCCGCCATCTATGACGCCCCACCCTTGCTGTCGATGCGCGGCCGCACCGATATCGGCGCCGATCCTTCGCGCGTCGTTGCCATGGTCGGTGCCCGCAACGCCTCCGGTGTCGGCGCGCGGTTTGCCCGCACGTTGGCAGCCGAGCTTGGCAGCCAGGGTCTGGTGGTCGCCTCCGGGCTCGCGCGCGGCATCGATGCGGCCGCGCACGAAGGGGCGCTCGCGTCCGGCACCATCGCCGTTCTTGCGGGTGGCATCGACCAGCCCTACCCCGCCGAGAACAAGGCGCTCTACGACGCTATCGTCAACCAAGGACTCATCATCGCCGAGCAGCCGGTCGGCACCGAGGCCCATGCGCGTCACTTTCCGCGCCGCAATCGGCTGATCTCCGGCTTGTCGATGGGCGTCGTGGTGGTCGAGGCGGCGCTGCGTTCGGGCTCCCTCATCACCGCGCGGATGGCCCTCGAACAAGGGCGCGAGGTGTTGGCGGTGCCGGGTTCGCCGCTCGATCCTCGCTGCCGGGGCAGCAATAACCTCCTGCGCGAGGGTGCGACCCTGGTCGAGAACGCCGACGACGTGGTCCGCGCGCTCAACGGCCTGCGTACTTTGCGGGAGCCGGCCGACGGCTACGGCGCGGCCGGTCCCTCTGCAAACGAAGCGGAATTGGAGCCGGCACGCGCTCGAATCGTGGGACTCTTGAGCCCCACGCCACTCGCGGTGGATGAGCTCATTCGGCAGGGGAGGTTGACACCCCAGGTCGTGTTGACCATTTTGCTGGAACTTGAGCTAGCAGGTCGCCTGCAGCGCCATCCCGGAAATCAAGTGTCTTTGCTGTAGTGCGCCACCACTCGCGCGCCCCTTTGCTTGACCTGCACTAGACCAGTGAGTTCGGCATGGATGTAGTTGTCGTTGAGTCCCCCGCCAAGGCCAAGACGATTGGCAAGTATCTAGGCGACGAGTACGTCGTCCTGGCGAGCTATGGCCATGTCCGCGACCTGCCCGCCAAGGATGGCTCGGTGCGGCCGGACGAGGACTTTGCGATGACCTACGAGACCGACGCTCGCTCGGTCGGCCGCCTCAAGGACATCGCCAACGCCGTCCGCAAAGCGGATCACCTGTATCTCGCGACCGACCCGGATCGCGAAGGCGAGGCCATCAGCTGGCACGTCCTGGCGGCGCTCACAGACATGAAGGCGCTGCACTCGATTTCAGTGAAACGGGTCGTGTTCCACGAGATCACCAAGGATTCGGTCAAGCACGCGATCGCCAATCCGCGCGATCTCGACATGAACCTGGTCAACGCCCAGCAGGCGCGCCGCGCGCTCGACTACCTGGTGGGATTCACTCTGTCGCCGGTGCTGTGGCGCAAGCTGCCCGGCTCGCGCTCGGCGGGCCGCGTGCAGTCGGTGGCGCTGCGTCTGATCTGCGAGCGCGAGCTTGAGATCGAGGCATTTGTCCCGCGCGAGTACTGGAGCATCGAGGCTGACTTCCGCACCCAGAACGGCGAGAGCTTCTCCGCCAAGCTGGCCAGCATCGACGGCACCAAGCTCGACAAGTTTGCCCTCGGCACCGAGGAAGCTGCGACGGCCGCGGTCGCCAAGGCGATGGCCGCCGGCGGCTACGCTGTGCGCGAGGTCGAGAAGAAGGAAACGCGGCGCAATCCGCCGCCGCCTTTCACCACATCGACCCTGCAGCAGGAGGCGTCGCGCAAGCTACGCTTCGCGGCGCGCCGGACCATGGACATCGCCCAGCACCTGTACGAAGGCGTCGATATCGGCGGCGAGACCGCCGGTCTCATCACCTATATGCGTACCGACGGCGTGCAGATCGCCAACGAAGCGCTGGCGAACGTTCGCCGCACCATCTCCACCGAGTACGGCGACTCCTACGTGCCGAGCCAGCCGCGCGCCTACAAGGCGACCGCCAAGAACGCCCAGGAAGCGCACGAAGCCATCCGGCCGACCGATTCTGCGCGCACGCCCGAGCGTATGCGGCGCTATCTCAACGACGACGAATTCCGCCTGTACGAGTTGGTGTGGAAGCGCACGCTGGCGAGCCAGATGGAAACCGCGCGCCTGGAGCAGGCCGCGATCAACATCGCGCCCAACGGCGGGGCCGTGGAATTCCGCGCCACCGGCCAGATCGTGCTGTTCGACGGCTTCCTGCGTCTCTATCGCGAAAGCCGCGACGAAACCGCGGTCGCTGACTCGGCGTCGGCCGAGCGCGAGGACGAGCGTCGGCTGCCGATGGTGCGTCAGGGCGACAAGGTGGACCGCGACGAAGTGCGCCCGGCGCAGCATTTCACTGAGCCGCCGCCGCGCTTCACCGAAGCTTCGCTGGTCAAGCGCCTTGAAGAACTGGGCATCGGCCGGCCGTCCACCTACGCCAGCATCCTGTCGACGCTGCAAGATCGCAACTACGTGCGCTTCGACAAAAGCCGCTTCCATCCCGAGGATCGCGGCCGCCTGGTCACGGCGTTCCTGGAGAATTTCTTCAAGCGCTACGTCGAGTACGACTTCACCGCGCGCCTCGAAGAGCAGCTCGACAACATTTCGGCGGGCGAGATCGACTGGAAGGTCGTGCTGCGCGAATTCTGGGACTCGTTCATCAAAGCGGTGAACGACACCAAGGAATTGCGCGTCCGCGAAGTGCTGGACGTGCTCGACCAGACTCTCGGTCCCTACTTCTTCAAGACGGATTCCACCGGCGCCGACCCACGCGTATGCCCGACCTGCGGCAAGGGCCGCCTCGCCATCAAACTCGGCAAGTTCGGCGCGTTCATCGGCTGCTCGAACTATCCCGAGTGCAAGTACACCCGCGCGCTTGAGGCCGGCGGCGAGGCCGATCCAGGCCCGCGCGTCATCGGCGAGGATCCCACCACCAAACTTCCGATGACCGTGAAGAAGGGTCCGTACGGCTACTACGTGCAGCTCGGCGAACCCGAGGGCGATACGAAGCCCAAGCGCGTTTCGATCCCGCGCAACATGAGTCTCACCGATTTGACGTTGGACCAGGCGCTGGGATTGCTCGCACTGCCGCGCGAGGTCGGCGAGCATCCTGAGACTCACGAGATGATCAAGGCAGGCATCGGCCGCTTCGGCCCGTACCTGTTCCACAACAAGATCTACGCGTCGCTGCAGGCAGACGACGACGTGCTCACCGTCGGACTCAATCATGCTGTGTCGCTGCTCGCCGACGCGGCGCAGAAACGCGGCCGCGGTCGCGGCGGCGCCACTGCGTTGAAGGAACTCGGCAACCATCCGTCCGACGGCAAGCCGGTCACACTGCACTCCGGCCGCTATGGGCCGTACGTCAAGCACGGCAAGACCAACGCCACGTTGCCGAAGGGCAGTGAGCCAGATTCGGTCACGCTGGAACAGGCGCTGCCGCTGCTCGCCGCCCGCGCCGGCGCACCCTCCAAATCTGGCCGCGGACGGGGACGCAAGGCAGCCCCCGCCCCGACCGACGACGCTCCTAAGGCGCGCACCAAGGCCAAGGCAGCCGGAGCCAAAAAAGCTCCCGCCAAGAAGCGCGCGGCCAAGAAGGCCGCGCCGGCGGCGGACTAGCGGGCGGATGGCCCGCCGCGGTCATCCCACCGGCGCGCGGCCCACTCGGGAGGAGCTGATCCGCTACCTGCGCGAGTCGCCGCGCAAGGTCGGCAAGCGCGATTTGGCGCGCGCGTTCGGCTTGAGCAAGGCCGATGCCGAATGGCTCGGCACAATCCTGCGGGAATTTTCGGCCGAAGGCGTCATTTCGCGCAGCACTGGACGTCGTGCAATCGCCCGGGCCCGCGACGACAGCGGTGCCGTGCCCCCTGTCGCGGTGCTGGAGGTGGTCTCCATCTCCCCCGATGGCGACGTTTTTGCCGCGCCGGCCGAATGGAAGCGCGAGTTCCCTGCCCCGCGCGTGCATCTGGTACCGATGCACGGCGTGCCGGCTCCCGCCGTCGGCGACCGCGTAATGGCGCGCAACACGATCCTGCCCGACGGCTCCATCGAGGGGCGCATCATGCGCATCCTGGAGCGCGGCCCGGGCGAAGTGGTCGGCGTATTCCAGCGCGTCGGCACCGAGGGCCGCATCGTGCCCACCAACAAGCGCCGCCGCGTCGAATACCGCGTGCGCGGCGCTGATTTCGGCGATGCCGAGCCGGGCGACGTCGTCGTTGCCGAGGTGCTGGGCGATGCCCGCGTCGGACTGCTGCGGGCGCGGGTGCGCGAGCGTGTCGGCGGCCTCGACGATCCACGCACCCTGAGCCTGATCGCCATCCACGAGCACGAAATCCCGACGCGCTTCAGCCCCGAATCAATGCGCGCCGCCGACGAAGCGCACATTCCGGAGCTTGGGGCCCGCATCGATTTCCGCGAGGTCCCGTTCATCACCATCGATCCTGCCGACGCGCGCGACTTCGACGACGCCGTGTGGGCCGAGCCCGTCGCTGGCGGCTGGGAGGTGATGGTCGCAATCGCCGACGTCGCGCACTACGTGCGGCCGGGGACACTTCTCGATCGCGAGGCGCAAGAACGCGGCAACTCGGTCTACTTCCCCGATCGGGTGGTGCCGATGTTGCCGCACGCGCTATCCGGCGGCATGTGCTCGTTGCAGGCAGGCGAGGAGCGCGCCTGCATGGTGGCGACCATCGCCATCGACAAAAAGGGCAACGTGCTGCGCCACCGCATCGAGCGCGGCCTGATGCGCTCGGCCATGCGCCTTACCTATGAACGTGCGCAAGAGATTCATGATCGCGGTGGCGACCCGGCGGCCGAGCGTCTGCTCGCGCCGGTGTGGGACGCCTACGACGCGTTCGCGGCGGCGCGCGCACGCCGCACGCCCCTAGAGATCGAGTCGCCGGAACTGGTCGTGCGCTTGGGAGGCGATGGCCGCGTCGCCGACGTGCGTCCGCGCGTTCACCTCGAGTCGATGCGTCTGATCGAGGAGTATATGATCGCGGCCAACGTCGCGGCGGCGTTGACGCTGGAAGCGTCCGGCCTGCCGACCATGTACCGCGTGCATGACGAGCCGGACCCGGAACGCGTCGCAAACCTGCGCACATTCCTGGAGACGCTCGACTACACATTGTCGGCCGGTCAGCGCCTGCAGCCGCAGCACTTCAATGCCATCCTGCGCAAGGTGAAGGGGACGGCGCACGAATCGGTCGTCAACCAGTCCGTGCTGCGCACCCAAAGTCAGGCCGTGTACTCACCCGATGCGGCATCGCACTTCGGCTTGGCGTTGCGCCGCTACGTGCATTTCACCTCGCCGATCCGGCGTTACAGCGATCTGGTCGTGCACCGCGCCCTGATCGCCGCGCTGCATCTGGGCAACGACGGCCTGCAGCCCATCGAGCCCGAAGCGTTCGCGCGTCTCGCAGCGCACATCAGCGGTACCGAGCGGCGCGCCATGATGGCCGAGCGCGACGCCACCGACCGGTATCTGGCGGCGTTCCTGTCCGATCGTGTCGGCGCCGAATTCTCCGCGCGCATCTCCGGCGTCACCAGCGCCGGCCTATTCGTCACCCTCCTGGAGACCGGCGCGCAGGCGCTGATCCCGATGCGCACCATCGGCGACGAGCGCTACTTCCTCGATGAACAGCACCAGCGCATCATCGGCGAGCGCAGCAGCCTCGTGCTGCGCCTGGGCGACCCCATCACCGTCCGCCTAGTCGAGGCGACGGCCGCCAGCGGCGGCCTGCTGGCCAACCTGGTCGAGGGCGGCACCGTCGATCGCAAAGCCAAGGCCCCGCGCGGGCCAAACGGTCCCCGCCGCCCAGGGGCGCGCCCCGGGACCCGGCAAGGGCCACCCGGCAAGGGTGCATCCCGGGGCCGCAGGCGCTAGGCAGTTGCTCATATGCGGGAAGGGCCCATATTGGAGGCGAACTTCCTGCTGGAGTGCCTCATGAGCACCAAGCATTTCGGTGATCGCCCCCCTCGCCCGCGCTGGCAGGCGCTGAAGCGCGGCTTCGGGAAGACCTGCCCCAATTGCGGCAACGGCCGCATGTTCGGGGCCTTCCTGAAGGTGAACGACCGCTGCCCGTCCTGCGGCGAGGAGCTGCACCACCACCAGGCCGACGACGCCCCGGCCTATTTCACGATCCTGATCACCGGTCACGTCGTCGTGGCGGGCGTGCTCATCTCGGAGCAGAACTTCAGCCCGCCGATCTGGGTGCAGGGTGTGATCTGGCTGCCCATCCTGCTGGCCATGACCATGTACCTGCTGCCCCGGATCAAGGGCGCCCTTATCGGGTTTCAGTGGGCCGTGCACATGCACGGCTTCGGCGGCGCCGACGACAAGCCGGGATTCTGAGGAATCCGGCGGCAGGCGCGGGCCGCCCCTTGACTTGACCGCCTCCCTGGCTATGGTTCGCGCCAAATCCGCAGGGCCCGCGCGGCCCGACACCCCAAGGTTCCCATGGCCAAGAAGAATTTCGTCAAGATCAAGCTCGTCAGCTCGGCCGACACCGGCACCTTCTACGTGACGAAGAAGAACCCGAAGACCAAGACCGAGAAGCTGACGATGAACAAGTACGACCCGGTCGTGCGCAAGCACGTCGAGTTCAAGGAATCCAAGATCAAGTAGCGCGGCTCACGCTGTCGCCGGAACGGCGACGTCCGCTACGACGCGATTGCGGCCGCTGTTCTTCGCCGCATAGAGGCCCTTGTCGGCCCGCTCCAACATGTCCTTGGTCGAATCGGTCCCACGCGACGTGGTGACGCCGATGCTGACGGTCACCGCCAGCGCTCGGGCGCCGTTCTGCACCAGGAACTGTTCCTCGCCGATGAACTTGCGCAGGCGTTCGGCGACCATCTGAGCCGCGTCCGAGTCCGTGTCGGGCATTGCCACCACGAACTCCTCGCCGCCGAAGCGGCCCGCAAGGTCGATGCCGCGCAAGCCGCGCCGTAACCGGTTGGCGAATTCCGTCAGCACATCGTCGCCGGCGGCGTGGCCGTAGCCGTCGTTGACCTTCTTGAAGAAGTCGATGTCGAGCATCATCAGCGACACCGGCTTGCCGCCCGCGTTGGCGCGCGCCACTAGGTTGTCCAAGTGTCCGGTCAGATAGCGCCGGTTGTGCAGACCGGTGAGCGAGTCGGTCACCGCCAAGGCGATGCTCATCTGGTACGACTGGCGCAGCCGGTCCTGGTAGCGCTTGCGCCGCACCTGGGTACGCACGCGCGCCACCAGTTCGGAACGGTCGAGCGGCTTCATGACGTAGTCGGCGACGCCCATCTCGAGCGCGCGCACGAGTTGCGCGGTTTCCTGGGGCTCCACCAAGGCCAGCACGACGGTGTTGCGCGTCGGCCCCATGGTGCGCAGCTGCGAGCACAGGCGTAGGCCATCCGCCGCGCGCAGGCGCAGGCTGACAATGACGACGTCGGAATTTCCCAGGCTTGCCGTCTCGATGGCGCGCTGTGGATCGGACTCGACGTGTACTTCGGCAATGTCGCGTAGCGCCGCGACGATGGCGCCGGCATCGGCGCCGGAGTCTTCCACGACCAGGACGTTGGCGTGGCTGCCGTCGTCGCTGAGGGCGACGGGATCGAGCACGCCGAGCTGGGTCGAGGTCTCCTCGCGCAGGCGGAACTCGTCCATGGTCTGCTTCAGGCGGACCAGGGAGCGCACGCGCGCAAACAGTTGCAGATCGTTGACCGGCTTAGTCAGGAAGTCGTCGGCACCCGCCTCAAGGCCGCGCACGCGCTCGGCCGGCTCGGACAGCGCGGTGACCATGACGATCGGGATATGGGCGGTGGCCAGGTCGCTCTTGATGTGCCGGCTGACCTCAAAGCCGTCCATGCCGGGCATCATCACGTCGAGCAGCACGATATCGGGTGGCGCCTTGGCAATCGCGTCGAGGGCCTGCTGGCCGCTCATGGCGGTTGTGACGTCGAAGTACTCGGCGGAAAGCTTCGCCTCCAACACCCGGACGTTGGGGAGAATATCGTCGACGACCAGGACGCGAGCCGGCATTGGGGGCTACTCGGGCAACGCGGAAACGCAGCGCTGTGGCTTGAGTGCCGCGACAAGACTCTGCATCGTGTGGACCGATCCGAGCCGGGCGGACGCCCGCGCGTCCGGTGGGGGGAGGGTGTACCATCTTGATCCGGAACCGCCAAGCGAAGGCGCTCCTCGGTACTGTCTCAGTCTGAAATTTCGCGGCAGTTCCCCTAGCCTCTCCGCCGCTTTATCTTCTAACCCATGCCAAAGGGACCGAAAGGCGAGAAGCGGCCAGCCGACGTAATCGGCGCGGCGGTACACGTTATGCGGGTGGCGACGGGGGAGATTTCTGACCCAGGTCGGGACCCGGGCAAGGAGTCCGCCCGCAAGGGCGGACTGAAGGGCGGCAAGGCTCGGGCGGCAAAGCTTTCTAAGGAAAAGAAGACAGCTATTGCCAAGAAGGCAGCGGCAGCGCGCTGGCGTGGGACACCCTAGGCAGGTTGCGGTTCGACCTGGACGTTCATTACTCCGCAAACAATCTCTTCGCCCGCCATTGTTGCGACGATCTTGATTCTGCCTGCCTGCATGATCGGTAGGTTGGCCATTGTGATCGAGGCAATGAGCCCAACAAGCGGGGAGCCCTTTTGGAGGGCGTCCTCCCGACCTTTGGCCGCAATCTCGGAGTCGAGAGCGCCGAGGGACTGAGACTCCCCATCCGCGAGAACAAGAGCCAGGTCAACTGGACCGGGATCAATTGTCGGATCGAAAATCGCCCTCACATAGATGCAAAGTTTTGGAAACGCTCCCGGGATCATCGGCACGTTTACATTGTCCGGGAAAATTCCGAGCAGCGTAGCGCCCCCGGCCTTTTCTTCTCGGATGTCCTCGCAGAACATCCCCACGATTGAGACGCGCTCCATTATGGAGTGCTCGCCTTGACGACCATTGTAGTGGTGGGCCACGTCTGGAACGCGACAGCCGCGCCGGATGAGTGTTGAGTTACCACAACACTCCGAACTGCCACAGCGCGCGGCGCAAGCGACACAGGATGAAAGTGGTTCGACTTCTGCGCCATCTTGTCCTTGAAGAACGTGACGTGGGGTGTGATCTCAGCATCCACGGCCAACAGAAGGTTGCTAACGGTGTCGAGCGTCCAGTTTGAAGGACCCTTCAACCACCGCGTAATCTGCGCGGGGTCTTTGGCGATGTTGCTCGCGATGTCCTTCTTGGCTAGCCCTGACTGCTCAAGCGCGCGCACGACCGCCTCGTAGACAAGATTGCGGTTGCGCTGCTCGAAGGCAGCAACACGCGCGAGGCGCGCAAGATCATCCGATGCGGACTTCGCGACTGGCGTTGTCAGTGATGTAGTGTTCATAGGTCTCTCCCGTGAACGGACTAGAGACGAAACTCTTGTTCCAAACGTCTTCGCAACGAAGCTTCTCGATCTCCCATTCGACCGACCATTTGCCCCCCAAGGGGGAGCGCGCCACGACATGCGTTCCGACGAACACGTCCGGCAACGCAAAGCGACCGAACACTCTTAGCGAGGGGCGCGGTCGAACGCTACGCAGCTCCCAGTGTTCGTACTTTTTGGGGTCCAACCATTTCAACAATTGCCAGTTGATGTATCCGCCGGCGACAAAGTGTCCGATGTCCGCCTCAAGCTTCGCCCACCGCATGTACTCATTGGGATTCCGCCTCCCGGCCGCGATCTCGTCCCTAAGCTCCTGGCTCATCAGGAACACCCGGGGCTCCCCCTCCCACGGCACCAAAGGGCAGGCACAGACGAGCGCGCCACTTGACTTCGCAGCCTCAATCTCGTCTTGAATTGACATATAAGTCAACCACCCTACCCCTTCAATAGGAGGGAGCCGCGAAAGAGACAGATAAACCGCCTGCAGTCACTCTGAACAGAATGCTTGACACTCAAGCCGAAAAGTCAGATATTCGGGGCATGCGAAAGCTGGCCCCAGAGAAGCGCGCCCAAATCCTCACCCTCCTCTGCGAGGGCATGAGCATGCGAGCTATCAGCCGCACCGTGGACGTGAGCATCAACACGGTCACGAAGCTGCTGATCGACGCGGGCGAAGCGGCCATCGCGTTCCATGACGATGCGGTGCGCGACGTTCACGCCAAGCGCATCCAGTGCGATGAGATTTGGTCGTTCAACTACGCCAAGCAAAAGAACGTCGCGAAGGCGAAGAACGCGCCCGACTTCGCTGGCGACGTGTGGACCTGGACCGCGCTCGACAGCGATTCAAAGATGATCGTGTCGTACCTGGTCGGCGGCCGTGACGGCGAATACGCCATGGCGTTCATGGATGATCTGCGCTCGCGCCTCGCCAACCGCGTGCAACTCTCGACCGATGGTCACCGCAGCTATCTGACAGCCGTGGACGCGGCGTTCGGTGCCGATATCGACTACGGCATGCTGAACAAGATTTACGGAGAAGGCCCGCGCACGCACGCGCGCTACTCTCCCGCCATCTGCATCGGCGCCAAGCGCGAAGTCATAACCGGCAACCCCAAGATGAAGGACGTTTCCACGTTGCATGTGGAGCGGTCCGACCTTTCGATGCGGATGCACATGCGCCGGTTCACCCGGTTGACGAACGGGCACAGCAAGCGTTTCGCCAACCACTGCCACATGGTTGCGCTCTACACGCTTTGGTACAATTTCGTGCGGGTCCACAGCTCGGTGAAGATGAGCCCGGCAATGGCCGCTGGCGTGTCGGATACGCTGTGGAGCATGGCCGATATCGTCGCGCTGATTGAAGATGCCGAGGGGCCGGCGAAGAAGCGTGGCCCCTACAAGCCCCGCACTACTCCACAATCAGCGTGAGTTTGTTTTCTGAATTGCCGTCGCCGTGGTCGTGGATGACGCAGAGGCGGACAGGGAATCTCCCCGGCCCTTTTGTCTTGAGCCGGTAGCCATTCGTGTAGGTGTTTCCCTTGCTCAAGAACCGATTGGTCTTGATGTGATAGGCGCCCTTCATGGTTACGCTGTGGTCAGTGTCGTTCCACGGGTCGCTAGAGTGAGGTACTCCCCGGAAATCGGACAGTGACCTAAGCTACTGTGTGGGTGTCTGCTGATCTTCAACGAGAGGAGATCAGCGATGACGACGCGGAAGCTGCACAAGGCCGAGTTCAAGGCGCGGGTAGCGCTGGAGGCCCTGAAGGGCGAGCAGACGGTGGCCGAGCTGGCGAGCCGTTTTGATGTCCACCCGACGATGATCCACCAATGGAAGAAGGCGTTGCTCGAAGGAGCGGCGGATATCTTCCAACGTGGCCGGCGTTCGGAGCCGGAGGCGGATGCGGCTCAGGTCAGGGAGTTGCACGCCAAGATCGGCGAGCTGACGGTGGAGCGGGATTTTTTGGAACGCGGGCTGCGTCTGCTCCCCGGCAGGAGCGCAAAGCGATGATCCAGCCCCATCCCACCCTGTCGATCGCCCGGCAGTGCCGGTTGGCCGCGATCAGCCGTTCGACGTTCTATCGGGTGCCG